>SLLJ01000448.1 GCA_007134165.1 Nitriliruptoraceae bacterium
GCCCGCGATCGTCTCCATGAAGGTGTCGAGCACGCCCGTGAGCGGATGCACGACGCTGGGGACCTCGCACGCCGACGGCGCAACGGCGACCCGCCGGACGTCGAGGTGGCGCGCGACGAGCCGGGCAGCGCCTGAGCGGCAGCTCTGCGCGCTCAGTCCTCGAGGGCGGCGATCGCCTCAGCCTGCGCGACCGCGCGGCGTGCTTCCTCGACGTGTAGGTTCTCGATCAGCCGGCCGCCGACGGTGACCACCCCACGCCCTTCACGCTGGGCAGCCTCGAAGGCCTCGATGATCTCGCGGGCGTGGACGATCTCGTCTTCGTTCGGCGCGTAGATCCGGTTGCAGGCCTCGAGCTGTTTGGGGTGGATCAACGTCTTGCCGTCGAACCCGAAGCTGCGTCCCTGCCGGCACTCGGCTTCGAAGCCCGCAGCGTCGCCGAGGTCGTTGAACACCCCGTCGACGATGACCTTGCCGGCGTCGCGGGCGGCCAGCACGCACCACGAGAGCGCGGTCGAAAGCGGTGCGCGGCCCGGCACGTGCTGGGCGCGCAACTCCTTGACCAGGTCGTTGGTGCCCATCACCAGCACGGCCAGCCGCTCGGAGGCTGCGCAGATCTCGCGCGCGTTGAACACCGCCGCCGGGGTTTCGAGCATCGCCCAGATGCGGGTGGTGTCCGGTGCACCGTGCTGTTCGAGGGCGGCCTCGATGGCGTGCACGTTCCCAGCCGAGGACACCTTGGGCACCAGCAGCGCGTCGGGGCCGGCCGGGGCGATCGCCGCGACGTCGTCGGCGTACCACGCGGTGTCGAGCCCGTTGGCGCGGATCGCGACCTCGCGGCGGCCGTAGCGGTCGTCACCGACGGCCGCACAGACACGCTCACGGGCGGCGGACTTGGCATCGGGGGCGACGGCGTCCTCGAGGTCGAGGATCAGCGCATCGGCGGGCAGCCCGGTCGCCTTGGCCAGGGCACGTTCGTTGGCGCCGGGCATGTACAGCACGCTGCGGCGGGGACGCAGGTCGTCGGTCACGGTCTCACCTCGGGGTCGTCGTCGGGCAGGTCGGAAGTCAGGTCGGGAGTCTGATCGGGCAGGCCGGGCCAGGGCGGGTCCCGGTGGTGGTCACAGCCCGTAGGCCTCGCCGAGTTCGGTGTCGCGCTCGGCGAGAGCTGCGGCAAGTTCCAGCACCACCTGACACTGCTTGTAGGTTGCGTCGTCCTGCATCTTGCCGTCGATCATCACCGCGCCCGCGCCGTCGCCCATCTCCTCGACCACCCGCTTGGCCCAGGCCACCTCGGAGGGTTCCGGGGAGAACACCTTCTTGGCGATGCCGATCTGTACCGGGTGCAGGCTCCAGGCCCCGACGCAACCCAGCAGGTAGGCGTTGCGGAACTGGTCCTCGCAGGCGACCGTGTCCTTGATGTCGCCGAACGGCCCGTAGTAGGGGAGGATGCCGGCGGTCCCGCAGGCGTCGACCATCCGGGCCAGCGTGTAGTGCCACAGGTCCTGCTGGGCCGTGTTGCGGGGTGCCTCGATGTCGCCGTCGACCGGGTCCTCGCGCACGAGGTAGCCGGGGTGACCGCCACCGACCCTCGTGGTCTTCATCCGGCGGCTGGCAGCGAGGTCGGCTGGGCCGAGCGACAGGCCCTGCATCCGCGGGCTGGCCAGGCAGATCTCCTCGACGTTGGCGACCCCGCGGGCGGTCTCGAGGATGGCGTGCAGCAGGATCGGCCGCTCAAGTCCGGCCCGGGCCTCGAGCTGGGCGAGCAGGCGGTCGGCGTAGTGGATGTCCTCCGCTCCCTCGACCTTGGGCAGCATGATGACGTCGAGTTTGTCGCCGATCTCGGTCACCAGCGTGATCAGGTCGTCGAGGATCCAGGGGGAGTCCAGCGCGTTGACGCGGCTCCACAGCTGCGTCGCACCAAGGTCGACGCTGCGTCCCACCTCGACCAGCCCAGCGCGGGCCGGCTCCTTGTTGGCGACCTGGATGGCGTCCTCGAGGTTGCCGAGCAACACGTCGACCTTGGGCGCGATGTCGGGGACCTTGGCGACCATCTTCGGGTTCGACGGGTCGAAGAAGTGGATCATCCGCGAAGGGCGGAACGGGATCTCGCGCACCGGGTCGGGTGCGCCGATCGCCAGAGGGGTGAAGAAATCCTTGGGGCTGCGCACGATGGGTCTCCTGCTCGCCCGCGCGGGCCGGCCCGCGCGGCTGTGTGGGTTGCCACCCACGCTAGGTGCCCGCCACCACCCGAGACCAACCGGGGGAGGGGGGACCGGGTGACTGCGCGGCTTGCACCTGGGATCCCCGGCAAGCGAGGATGGCCCGGAACCGACCACTCAGCCCGGCACCGACCCCGGAGGGACCCATGCCGACCGCCGACTTCGGACGCTTCTTCGACGACTTCGAGGTGGGGGACGTCTACAAGCACTGGCCCGGTAAGACCATCACGCAGGCCGAGGACATCTTGTTCTGCGCGATCACGATGAACCAGCACCCGCTGCACTCCGACGACAACTACGCCGCCGCCGCAACTAACCACGGCAAAGCGATGGTGGTCGGCAACCTGGTCTACTCGCTGGTGCTCGGCCAGTCGGTGCCCGACGTGTCGGGCCGCGCGATCGCCAACCTCGAGATCGAGTCGCTCAAGCACGCCAACCCGACCTTTCACGGCGACACGATCTACTCGCAGACCGAGGTGATCGACAAGCGCGAGTCGCGCTCCAAGCCCGACCGCGGCGTAGTCAAGGTTCGTACCATCGGTTACAAGCAGGACGGCACCGTGGTGTGCGAGTTCGTCCGCAGCGTGCTGGTTCCCAAGCGCGGCTTCGACTTCGACGGCCAGCCCGGCCGCCCGGAGCCCAAGGTCGGTGGCTGAACGTTCCCGTCGGCGCCGGGCAGACCCCGGCGCCGCGGCCAGGCCCGACCACCAGCGTCGCTACCAGCTGCGACGGCGAGGATGGACCACCCGGCGGGTGACCCTGCACGATGCGTCGGGTGCCCAGCTGGCGTACCTAACGCTAAACATGACGGTGAGGGTTCAGCTGGCTGGCCGGTCCGCGATCGTTGCCCGGGCGCGGCGCTGCGGACCTTTCGAGCTGCGCGAGGTGGATGGCGCGGTGCGTGCCACGCTCGACATCCGCAACACCCGCCGGGAGCAGGCGCAGCTTCTCGCCGGTGGCTGTCGACTCGAGCTCCGCCGAAGCCGCGGGTTCGGGCGCCGGATCCTGGTGGTGGAGGACTCCGCGCAGGGAGTAGCCGTGGGCGACCCGGCCGACGGACAGAGGCTCGGCTCGCCGACCGCGCGGCGGCAGGTCGGCCAGGTGCGCCAGCACCGTGTGGCCAGCCTGCGCCACGAACTGCTGGTGCCCGAGGCGGTCCCGCTCGACGGGGTCGTGCTGCTGGCCTGGTGGTTGGCGGTGCTCGCGCGGCGTGAGCGCATGGCCATGGGTCGGGGCTGACGGCTGCTACGTGCAGCGCACGGAGAAGTGAGGCGGGCGCACGACCCCGGCGCGGTAGAACGTGGTGCTTCATGCTGTCGACCTGCCCCAGCCCGGAGTGCGTCAGGTGCCCGACCGGTTCGATCCACCACCGCCTCCCCCGCGCGGGCCGGTGCCGCCTCTGCCCGGTCCGGGTACGGGTCCGGGTCAGAGTCCGGGTCTGGGTCCGGGTCCGGGAGGATGGCAGCACCCGTCCTCCCCGCCGCAGCGCTCACGGCGGCGGGTGTGGGTCATCCTCGCGATCGTGCTCCTGGTGCTGCTCGGCGGCTGCGCGGCGCTTGGAGTCACGCTGGTGTCGAGGTTCGCCGACGCCGTGCGCGGCCCGGTCGACGTTGCCAACAGCTACCTCGACGCGGCCCGGACCAGTGAGCGGGTGGACGAGTGGGCCTGCCAGCCGGGGCGGGCGATCCCCGACCGGTTGGAGCACTCGCAGCGGCAGCAACTGCGCAACGTCGAGGTGGTCAACCGGGCTGCGACCGTTCAGGGCACGCTGACCCTGGAGGACGGCAGCCGGGCGTCGATCCGCGTCGAACTCGAGCGTTTGGCGGAGAGCTGGTGTGTGACGGAGGTCGAGGTGCGCTGAGCGTAGGCGCCGCAGGCTCTCGGCCGTTAGTCTCAACCTTGAGTTGAGGTGTAGGTCTCTTGCCGGTCGAGCTCGTCGCCTTCCGCCAGTGCACGCAGTCGCAGGAAGCCGGCCATGACGCCGATCGAGGTCAGCCCGGCCGCCGTGGCGGTCCGGTCCAGCCCCTGGCGCCGGAGCAGGAGGACGGAGGCGCTGAGTGCGTCGACGGCTTCGGTGGCGGCGTTGAGCGTCGCCAGTCGGCCGACCTGGGCGGGGTCCTCGCGCTGCTGCCAAAGCAGCACGCCGAGCATGGCGTTCCGGATCCCGAACAGCCGCGCCGCGTAGCGCACGATCGGGGAGTCGAGGTTCGCAGGAGCGCCGAACAGTCGCAGCGTGATGCGCGGCGCGAGGCCGAGTAGCGCGCCCACGACGAACCGCTCGACGACCATCACCTGCAGCAGTCGGTGCCGGCGCTGTTCCATCCCACGACCTCCCTGTGGCCTCGCGAGGTCGTAGGCTGACCACGCTCCCGCCGGTCAGCATAGGCAGGCCACCGGTCCGGCCGCCGACCCACCCATCGTTCCGGGGAGCTTGGAACCGAGCATGGATCCTGACCGCCAGATGACCCGGCTGGCCGCTGAGGTCCTCGCCCGTATGCGGGTCGTGGCCATGGTCGGGGCCTCGCCGAACCCGGACCGGCCGAGCCATCAGGTCATGCAGGTGCTGCTTGATCACGGCTACGAGGTGATCCCGGTCACCCCCCAGGCCGACCGCATCCTGGACCGTCGGGCCTATCCGGACCTCGCCGCCATCCCCGCCCATCTCGACATCGACCTGGTCGACATCTTCCGTCGGTCCGCGTTCGCCGGGGTACATGTGGACGAGGCGATCGCGCGGGGAGCTGGGGCGGTTTGGCTCCAGCTCGGCGTCATCGATCACGCCGCAGCCGAGCGCGCTCGGGCGGCGGGGTTGGATGTCGTCATGGACCGCTGCCCGGCGATCGAGCTGGCCCGCGGGACGTAGTCTCACCCGCCCGATCCGCCCCCAGCTGCCCCGATCCGCCCCCACCCGCCCCGCCGGAGTACCGCGTGCTCGACGCCTCGTTCCGCGCCCGGCTCGCGCCGCTGTGGGAGGCGGTGGCCCGCAGTCTGCACCGTCGTGGGGTGGCGCCGATCGCGTTGACGCTGCTCGGTCTCGGGTTGGCGCTGGCGGCCGCTGCGGCGGCGGCGTTGACCTGGTGGGTGGCCGCGCTCGTGCTGTGGCTGGTCTCGCGGGTACCCGACGGTCTGGACGGGCCGGTGGCCCGCATCGCCGGGCGAGCCAGCGCGTTCGGCGGATGGGCGGACATCACCGCCGACATGGCGGCATACAGCGCCTTCGTCGTGGGCTGCGCGATCGGGCAGCCCGACGCCATGCTGGCCTGCCTGGTGCTGCTGTTCGCCTACCACGTCAACGCCTCCTCGCTGCTGGCGTATGCGGCAGCGGTGGCGACCGCCCGTCCCGAGCGTGCGCTGGGCGGTCATCCGGGCACCGGAGCCGTGGACCACCGGACGCTGCACCTCAGCCGTGGGCTGGCTGAGGGCACCGAGACCATCGTCGTGCACGCACTGATGGTCGCGTTCCCGGCTGCGATGGCCCCCCTCGCCGCCCTTTTCGCCGTTGTGGTGCTGCTGACGGTGCTCCAGCGGGTGTTGCTGGCCCGGCGCACGCTCGAAACTGGCGGCTGAGCCCGGTGCGGGACCGACGGCCATCGACGAGCGGCGGGCGCGCGCCGTGGCCACCGGGTCGTCGCCACACCAGCCGACGAGTGGCGAAGGCCACTGTCCGACCGGGCGCCGAAGCGGGCCGAAGGCTGCAGCGACCTTCATAGTCTTCGCCACCGTGCCAGCCCCACCACCGTCCACGCCGTGACGGGGGCGGGACCGGCGCCACGAGTGGAGGGTGCCGGTCGGCCCACCGACCGGCTTCCCGCCACCGCCCCCGCCCCCGCCCGTCCCTGCGCTCTGCCCCTGAGCGAACCTGGGCCGAATGGAGTGCACGTGCGCCGCCGAGTCCTTCTCCTGCCCCTCGTCCTGCTGCTCTCGCTGGCATCGATCGTGCCAGCGTTGGCGGAACCCGCGCCGGCCCCCGACACTGATGCACCCGACACCGATGAAGAGGTGTCACGCGGCCAGTCGGCGAGTCTCGCGCCCCGGCCGTCGGACAACGCGCCGGTCGATGGCGATGCCGATGGCGACGTCGAGGTTGATGGAGATGCCGACGTCAACGCCAACGATGATGTCGAGGTCGACGTCGATGTCGAGGGCGCTGGCTCGCTGGAGGACGACGACGTCGAGGTGCTCGGCGAGATCGAGGAGCAGCCGACAGGCCCGCACTCCTTTGCCGACCTCCCCGGCACCTTCTACGAGGATGCGGTCACGGCGCTCTACGACCTCGGGGTCGTGCAGGGCTGCTCTGAGGACGCCTTCTGCGCCGGTCAGGTGTTGACGCGCGGGCAGGTCGCCACCATCCTCGACCGGGCGCTCGAGCTGCCCTCCGATGAGTTCCAGCTCGCATCGACCTTCGTGGACACCGCCAACAGCGTGCATGCCTCCTCGATCGAGGCGGTTGCACAGGCTGGTCTGGCTGCCGGGTGCGAGCAGGACCGCTTCTGCCCCGAGGACCCGATCACCCGCGCCCAGCTCGCCACGGTGTTGCAGGCCGCCTTCCAGCTCAGTCCGGCCCCTACGGGCGAGGTCTACTTCCGCGACCGTGCCGGCGTGCACCAGGACGGCGTCAACAGCATCACCGCGGCCGGGGTGAGCAACGGCTGCGGTCTCGTGCACTTCTGCCCCGGCGATCACCTCATCCGCGGCCACGCAGCGGTGTTCATCGCCCGGGCGCTGCAGTTGGTCCCCCGCGTCGAGGTCACCCCGTTCGCCGAGCGTGAGGCCGAGTACGAGCGGCTGCTCGCGGCCGAGGAGGCTGCCCGCCTCGCCGCAGAGGAGCAGGCCCGCCTCGCCGAGCAGGAGGCCATCCAGCTCGCCGAGCAGGAGGCCGAACGGCTCGCCGCTGAAGCCGAGGCCAACGCGCCCCACATGCGCGCCATGCAGGTCGCCCTCGCGCAGTTGGGCAAGCCCTACCGCTACGGGGCGGCCGGCCCCCACCGCTTCGACTGCTCGGGTCTCGTCCACTACGCGTGGCGCCAGGTCGGCATCACCCTGCCGCGCAGTTCACGTGCGCAGTACGGTGGCACGCAGCGCATCTCGCGCAGCGATCTTCGACCCGGGGACCTGGTCTTCTACCACTCGCCGATCAGCCACGTGGCGATGTACATCGGCGACGGACGGGTTGTGGATGCACCCGGCACGGGACGCTCGGTGCGCATCCGCAACGACGGACTGACCCGCCGCGGCGTGGTGGGCTTCGGCCGCGTGCGCTACTGACGCGAGCTGCCCGGCTCTCCCCATGGTCCACCGATCGACCGCCGGCGACGACGGGAACCGCCGTGAGCGACCACCAGCCACCGACGCCCGACGATGCAGTGGAGACCTACCGGCAGATCGTGCGCACGGCGCTTGGCAAGGTGGCCCCCGACGTCGACGCGGCGGCGCTCGACCCTGACCTCGATCTCCAGGATGAGGCCGGCCTCGACTCCATGGATGTGCTCAACCTCGTCGTCGAGGTGTACGAGGCGACCGGAACCGAGATCCCGGAACGCGACTACCCGTACCTGAGCACGCTCGGCGGCTTCGCGGACTACCTGGCGGCCCGCGCTGGTGCGGCGGCCGAACCGCCCGAGACCCCGGCGTGATCGCGGCGCGCGGCGTCGGACGCGCGAGGTGCGACGCGATCGATCGCGGCCCGGACTTGCCGCAGCGATTCGCTGGCCGAGGCCAGTGGGTCCAGCGGTGACCAGCGCGTCGCCCGGTCGGGGTCCGGATCGTGCCCACCGTTGCTCACCAGCAGCGGCGCTGCGGTGTCCCGCTCGGTATGCGCCGCCAGCAGTTGCTCGGCGCAGGGCGAGCCCGCCGGCATGGCCAGGACCACGGCGTCGGCCTCCTCGACCAGCGGGCAGGTTCGGCCGGTGAGCATCGGACAGGGATGCGAGCGTCCGTGGCCGGGGCCGGAACAGGCCAGGACCGACAGGCCGGCCCGCGCGGCCATCTGGCTGCCAGGCCAGGCAGCGGCCGAGCCTTCCACCAGCACCCGTGGTCGTGGGCTGTCGGCCGGCCAGCTCGGGGTGGTGCCGGAGGTACCGATCAGGACCTCGAGCACGCTGGGATCCTCGCCTGGTCGCAGCGCGCAGCCGCGGGATCGCAGCAGGGCGAGCATGCCGGCGTTGTTGGGAAGGATCTCCGCGCTCAGATCGGCGATCCCCGCGTTGCGGGCATGCTCCACCAGGACGTCGAGGAGGAAGGGGCCGAGCCAGCCGCGCCGGTCGGCCGCCACCGTCATGGCCAACTCCGCGGTGTCCTCGCCGCTGGGGACGTAGCCGGCGTCGGCGACGATGCGCTCGCCTTCGGGGGTCTGCTCCACGGCGACGAGCACCGCGCCGCCCTGTTCGCTGCGGTCGATCCAGGCCGCTACGAAGCGCTCGTCGGGTCGGAAGGTGGAAAGGAAACGTCGCCGGAGGTCCTCGGCGGGCAGGCTCCGGTAGTGCTCGATGAGCAGGGCGAGATCCTCGCGTGCCGCCTCACGGATCGTGGTTGCCCGACCGGCGACCGTGATTCTGTGTAGCAGCGACATCTCAGTTCCGCGTCGTCAGGCACCCCGCGGGCCGCGAACCGAACCCCGGGAGTAGTTGTCGCCCAGCATGCCAGGGACCTGGTGACGGCGGAACCGCCGGAAGCGCCGACGTCCAGGGTCGAAGGTCCCAAGATCAGCTCTCCGCTGAGCGACCACCGGGGCCCGGGTGCGGCGCAAGCGGCTCCCTCCCGAGGCGGAGCCCGGTGACCACGAAGGCCGCGTCGCGGGCCAGCGACATCCCGTAGTCCGCGATGCGTTCGTAGTGGCGTGCGGTCAGTCCGAGCGCAAGGCGGGTCTCGCCGTGCACCTCGGGGCTGTGGCTGGCGGCCTTCAGCAGGCGCAGTTGGAGGTCGTCGACATCCCGCTCGGGTTCGCCGAGGTCGATCACCGCCAGCGCATCACTGGTGGTCCATGCCTCGAGGCCGTCCTGCAGGACCTCGGCAGCACGACGAGCCAGCGACTCGAGCAGCCGGCGAATGTCGGGAGGGAGCGAGAACACCTCGATGCTCCGGCAGCTCTCCATGACGTGCCGGGCGTGGCGTGAGGTGCGTTCGATGTTGGCGATCAACCGCAGGATCGCGACCAGTCGGCGCAGATCGCTGCCCACCGGCGCCTGCCGCGCGAGCAGGACGTGGCCGCGTTCCTCGAGGCTTCGCAGCCGTTCCCGGACTTCGCTGTCGGTGGCGTCGACCTGAGCGATCAGCGAGGCTGACGCCGTGCCCGGATCCTCGGCCAGCTGGTTGACGACGCCGACGACGAGTCCGGCGGCCTCGCTGAACTCCTGCATGAGGACTTCGAGTTCGATGTGGAACTCACGCACGCGAGCCATCCTCTGGGAAGCTGGGTCCGGGACTCGCCACCCCGTCATAGGTGGCGAGCGGCCGGAAGCGTCGGGAGTTGGAGGGTCAGCCGAAGCGTCCGGTGATGTAGCCCTCGGTCCGGGGATCGGTGGCGTTGGTGAAGATCGTGTCGGTCTGGTCGATCTCGACGAGCACCCCGGTGCGGTCCTGGCGCTCGTTGTCCATGTCGACGGTGAAGAACGCGGTGCGGTCCGAGACCCGGGCCGCCTGCTGCATGTTGTGGGTCACGATCACGATCGTGTACTCGGAGGCCATGTCCTTCATCAACTCTTCGATGCGCAGCGTGGCGATCGGGTCGAGCGCCGAGCAGGGCTCGTCCATGAGGATCACGTCGGGGTTCACGGCGATCGCCCGGGCGATGCACAGCCGCTGCTGCTGCCCGCCGGAGAGCGAGAGCCCGCTCTGGGAGAGCTTGTCCTTGACCTCGTCCCACAGCGCGGCGCGCTGCAGGCTGTGCTCCACCAGCTCGTCGAGGCCGCGCTTGGTGCCGTTGAGTCGGGGTCCGAAGGCGACGTTGTCGTAGATCGACTTGGGGAACGGGTTCGGCTTCTGGAACACCATCCCGATGCGACGACGCACCTCGACGGGGTCGACCTCCTCGGCGTAGATGTCCTCGCCGTTGTAGGTCACCGAACCGGAGGTGGTGGCGCCGGGGACCAGGTCGTTCATCCGGTTGAGCGTGCGCAGCAGGGTGGACTTGCCACAGCCGCTGGGGCCGATCAGTGCGGTGATCGAGTTGCGGTGCACGTCGAACGACACGTCGCGCACGGCGGTGAAGGGGCCGTAGTGCACCGACACCTCGTCGAGCGTGACGTGCACGTCGACCGGCGAGGTGTCGGCGTCCTCGGCGCTGGCGGGCCGGTGCTCGGCCCGGATCGGTGCCATCGGTGCCGGGTCGAGGTCGCGGGCCGTGCTGGTTCGGGGGTCCATGGGTGCTCCAGTGCTGCCGGCGGGGAGGGTTCCGGCGTCAGGACGGACAGGGTCAGGCTGCCTGATTCGGGTAGCGGTGAGGTGACGGCCAGGGGTCCGGAGCGCGACGCTCCGGCATCGGTCGGGGTGCAAGGTGGCGTCAGAGGCTCAGATCTGGCTGCGTCGGGCGATCATCCGGGCGATGATCGACAGGCCGAGCGTGATGAGGATCAGGGTGAAGCCGCCGGCCCAGGCGCGCTCGATGCCTCCCTCGAAGGGCTGGCGGAAGCCGTCGAGCATCAGCAGTCCGATGTCGGCCTGAGGTGCCCCGGTCAGCCGCAGGACCACCTCCCGGGCCCCGAGCGCGGTGAGGATGAGGGGCGCGGTCTCTCCCGCGCCGCGGGCAACCGCCAGGATCACCCCGGTGGTCAGCCCGGGTGCGGCCGCCGGCAGCGTGACCTTGAAGGTGGCCTGCCACTGCCGCGCGCCGAGGCCGTAGGCGGCCTGCTTGAGGTCCCCGGGCACCAACCGCAGCATCTCCTCGGAGCTGCGCACCACGATCGGCAGCATGATGATCGCCAGGGAGGCGGCACCCGCCAGGGTGCCGAAGCCCAGCCCCAGCCCACCGCTGCCGCTGACCAGCAGGGCGTAGACCGCCAGGCCCACGAAGACCGAGGGCACGCCGGTCATGACGTCGGTGAAGAAGCGCACGATGCTGGCGTAGCGCCCCTTGGGCCGTTCGGTGAGGTAGACGGCGGCCGCCAGGCCGAGCGGCACGCTGATCAGCGCGGCCACGCCGGTCATGTACAGGGTGCCGACGATGCCGTGCAGGTAGCCGCCACCGGTCTCGCGGTAGGACAGCGGCTCGATGGTGGTCAGGAACTCCCAGCTGAAGGGGCCCCAGCCGTTGGACAGGGTCTGCCACAGCAGGATCGCCAGCGGCGTGACGGCCGCCATGACGGCCAGGAACAGCGCCCCCGACATGATCCGGGAGATCAGGGCACGGCGCCGGGCGTTGGGGGTGGTGACGGTCAGGCTCGGCCGGTCCCCGGCTTCGGGGTCGGGCCGGACGGGGGTGTCCACGCTCATGCCACCGCTCCTCCGCTCACGCGGGTGTTGACGCGGGCGACGATCAGCCGCGCCGTGATGTTGACGGCCATGGTGATGAAGAACAGGGTCACGCCGATGGCCAGCAGCGCCCAGATGGCCTCGGGATGTGCGTCCTGGAAGGTGTTGGCGATCAGCGCGGTCATCGCGTCGCCGGGCTGGAAGACGCTGGAGGTCATGTCCCGGGTGGAGCCGATGAGCACGGCCACCGCCAGGGTCTCGCCCAGCGCCCGGCCCAGGCCCAGCATGGTCGCCCCGACGATGCCCGAGAAGCTGTGGGGGACGATGATCTTGCTCATCACCTCCCAGCGGGTCGCGCCCATGGCGTAGGCGGCGTTCTTCTCGTCGGCGGGAACCTGGGCGAACACGTCCCGGCAGATGGCGGTGATGATGGGCAGGATCATGATCGCCAGGATGTTGGCCGCCGACCAGTAGCTCGACAGCAGCACCGGGCCCGAGAGGAAGGGGACCTCCCCGGCCGGGGTGCCGGCGATGAACTGCCCGACGGGTGCCCACACCTCGATGCGGAAGAAGTACATCCCGACGAAGGCGTAGACCACGCTGGGGACCATCGCCAGCGTGTCCACGGTGTAGGTCAGGGGGCGCTTGAGCCACGAGGGGGCCAGCTCGTTGGTGAACAGCGCGATGCCGATCGCCAACGGAACCGCGAAGACGATGGCGATGAAGGAGATCAGCAGCGTCCCGTAGATGAACGGCAGCGCGCCGTAGGTTCCGGTCACCTCGCTGCGGGAGGTCCCCACGCTCCACTGGCGTCCGGTCAGGAAGCCCCAGATGCCCTCCTTGGCGAACACCGGCCACGCCTCGATGGAGGTGCGGATGATCATCGCCGCCAGGATCAGGAGCACGCTGGAGGCCGCCACCATCAGGATGGCGCGGAAGATTGGGTCACCGCGGCGCTCCCGCGTGCTCCCCTTGAGGCTGCGGCGCTCGGTGGTCGGTGGGGAGGTGGCCATGGTCAGGCTCCTCTCGAGAGTCGGGGACGGGCGGCGCGTGGTGCGCAGCGGCGCCGGGACGCGTGGTTGCGTCCCGGCGCCACCTGACGTGCGCTCAGCTGGCGGGCTCGACCGAGTTGATGCGCTGGATCTGCTCCAGCACGCGGTCCTTGAAGTCACCGACCGTGGGCGAGTACAGCAGGTCGATCGCGAGGTCGTCGCCGTCCTCGATCACCCAGGTCAGGAAGTCGATCAGCGACGAGGCGATCTCGTCGTCGTAGCCGCACTCCCAGGCCAGGATCCAGTGGGTCCCGACGATCGGGAAGCCGTCGCCCCCGACGCCGGTGATGTCGTAGCGGAAGTCGTCCGGGATGGTGTCGATGATGCTGGCCGGACCCTCGGAGACCGACTGCACGGTCGGGAAGACCGCGTTGCCGTCGTCGTTGATGACCGCCATCATCGCGATGTCGTTCTCGATCGCGTAGGCGATCGACAGGTAGCCGACCGCGCCCGGCTGCTGGGACACCTCGGCGGACACGCCCTCGTTGCCGTTGCCGCCGATGCCCGCGGGCCAGTCGACCTCGGAGCCGGCGCCGACCTCGTCGGCCCACCGCTGGTTCACGCTGCTGAGGTAGGTCACGAAGATGTAGGTGGTGCCGGAGCCGTCGGAGCGGTGGACCGGGATGAGGTCGCCGCCGGGCAGCTCGACATCGGGGTTGAGCTCCTGCAGCGCCGGGTCGTCCCAGGAGGTGATGTCGCCGAAGTACATGCCGGCGATCACGTCACCCGAGACGATCAAGGCGTCCTGCCCGGCCGCCTCGAGCGCGGCCTCGACGTCGGGGTTGTTGTAGGCCGGCACGACCCCGCCGAACGCGTCGGGGATGTGCAGCGCCTCGCAGCCACGGATCTCGAGGGCGTCCTCGACCTCCTCCTCGGTGAGGTAGCGCTCGGTGGAGCCGAAGTCGACGGACTCCTCGAGGAACTGCGCGATGCCGCCCCCGGAGCCGATCGACTGGTAGTTGACCGAGATGCCCGGCTCGTTGTCGCGGATCCACTCGAGCATGACCGGGGTGATGAAGGTCGCGCCGGCGCCGAGCAGGTCGGCCCGGTCGGCGGCAACCCCGACGCTGTCGTCGTCGAGCTCGCCGACCTCGTCGGCGTCGTCCTCTTCTGCATCGTCTTCGGCGGAAGCTTCGGCGTCGTCGCCGGCGTCATCCTGGGCCAGCGGGTCGCCGGCGGTGTCATCACCGCCGCAGGCGACGGCGACGAGGGCGAGGGCGGCGATGGCCGCGGTCGCCCGTCGGGTGATGAAGCGCATGTGGTGTTCGTCTCCTGTGGACGGGTACGGGACTCCGTGCGGGAGCAGGGAGACCTACGATTGCGGTCGGAACGCTACGAGCGTCGGGTAGCCGTCCGGCCGTGTGTCAGTGACGGCGTGATGAACGCTCAGCGGCGGTTGGGGACACGGGAGGAGGGTCACCGGCCCCTTCCGGAATCCCCGACCGTCACCCGACGTTCATGCGTCGTTGACCCGACTGGCAGCGTGCTGTAGCCCATCGGCCGTAGCGTGCGCGAACGGCGCCATGCAGAACCCCCCATGCAGAACCCCGAGGTGAGGCGTGCGCAACAAGCTGCTGCTCGTCGAGGACGAACGTGCCATCGCCGAGGGTCTCGCGATCACGCTCGAGGCCGAGGGATTCGAGGTGGCCTGGGTGGCGGACGGACGCGAGGTCATCC
>SLLJ01000076.1 GCA_007134165.1 Nitriliruptoraceae bacterium
CGCAAGAAGGCCGTCTTCAACCTCGCGGTCACCGCCGTGGCTGCCGCACTCGCCGGACTGGCCACGCTCCCGATCGCCGACCCGGCCGACTTGACCGTCGCGGCCGACGCCGGCGCAGGGGTTGTCGCGCTGATCGCCGCCGGTGTGGTCTTCGGGTTGGTGAACGGCGCTGCCATCGGCGCGCTCATGCGCATCCTCACGGTCGGCACCAGTGGCTGCGAACAGCCGTCCTGGCCGGCACTAGCTACCGAGGGTGCTGCACTGCTGGCGGTGTCGGTACCGCTGGCGGTGCTCGCCGCGGTGCTTTTGGAGACGGTGCCGACCGCACTGCCCCTGCTCGTGCTCCTGATCTGGCTCGTCCACCGAACCCTGGACCAGGGACTCGGACGCACCGCACGACAGGAAGCCGAACATCAGCGGCTCGAACGCAGCGTCGCGGGCGCAGCCGACGGGATCCTGCTGCTCGACCCGGAGGGTCGCATCGAACTGGCAAATCCAGCAGCCGTCGATCTGCTCGGCCGGACCAGCGAGGACCTGCTTGGGCGTGCACTCGACGAGGTGCTCGAGACCTGCACGAGCGACGCGGACGCAACCGTTCACCAGTTGCTGCAGCCCAACGAGGCCGCGACGGATCGTGATTCGGACGGGGGCGGCATACGGTTCGCCTGCGGCCGGCGCATGCTCCGCGCGGAGTCCTCGCTGGTCTTCGATCACCGAGCGGCCGTGTCGGGATGGGTGGTGATGCTCTCCGACATCACTGAAGCGCACGAGATCGACGCGCTGCGTCGAGAGTTCGTCGCTCGCGTGTCCCATGAACTGCGCACCCCACTGACCGCGATCCTGGGCATCACCCAGACGCTTCGCTGCCATAGCGACCGACTCGAGGCCGCCCAGCGCGAGCAGTTCGTGGCGATGGCCGAGCGGCAGACGCGCCGGCTACGACGTCTCGTGGACGACCTGTTGTGGTCGGCACGCATCGATGCCAACCCACCGGCTGCCACGCCCGAGGCGGTCGGGCTGCGCACCTGCGTCGACAATGTCGCGGCAACCCTCACCGACCTGCTGCCCGAAGGCTTCGAGGTCGACGTCGACGGGATCGTCGTACGCGCGGACCCTGACCACCTCGAGCAGATTCTGATGAACCTGCTGGTCAATGCCGTGCGCTACGGCGACCCTCCGGTCGCGGTCCGAGCGGTGGCCTGTCGAGGTACCGTGAGCATCGTGGTCTCCGATCACGGCGCGGGCGTGCCCGAGGACTTCGAACCCGAGCTGTTCACCTCCTTCAGCCAGGCCTCGACCGGCGACCGGCGCGAGGCCCAGGGGCTGGGCCTCGGGTTGTCGATCGTGGCGTCGCTGACCGCGGCCAACGCCGGCGCCGTGCGCTACCGGCGCCGGGAGGAGCTCACCTGCTTCGAAGTCACTCTGCCGGCGGCCGAAGACGCCGAGATGGTCCTGGCGCCCTGAGCCACCGCCGACCGCTGGCCGGCCTCAGGTGCACGGCTCGCTGGTTCTCAGTGCGAACCGCCCTCCTCGATCTGGCATGGCGCCAGCCGGCCGGACAACGATCGTTCACGAACTCGGGGGCGGCATCGAGGTCGAGGCCAGGGACCGAGTCGTCAGCCGTCGGACCCGGGTGACCAGTCCGACCCGACGCCCTCCTGAAACGACTGCACCAGGCTCGCGAGCACGGCGATGGCCATGATCACGGTCAACAATCCCAGGGCGAAGCGAAGCGCCGATGCCCAGCCCGGCGACCACGACGACAGCTCGAAGGGAAAGATCACCAGCAATCGCACGAAAATCACACCGGCGAACCCCGCGGTGATCGCGTCGCCGAGCCGCTTAACCCATGCCGGGTCGTGCCTGATGTAGAGGAGGTTGAGCACGGCCCCGACGACCAGTGAGGCGGTCACCAACCCCACGACGCGGGCGAAATCCTCAGTGAGCAGCGCCACCCACCGCCATCCCGGGTCGCTGTTCACCAGCCAGATCAGCGCGAGGTTGATCGCGATGCCCAGCAGGTAGCCGGCGCAACGAACGGCACGAGGCACCGCGCGTCGCTGCTGAGAGGTGTGGCGTTCAGGCTGCGTTGCCGGGGCTGCCATGCTGCGCTCCGAGCAGACGGAATCGAGGTGGGTGGTCGTGTCCGACCAAGTCCACGAGATCACCGGCGCGCTCACCGGTGAGGCGGAACCCTCGATGCCGTGCGAGGGCGATCTCACGACCCACGCTCCCCCTACCTCGCCCTGGGCACTAGGGCCGATCGACGACGCATGCCGGGCACAACGACCCGAGCATCCGACGGGCTCCGCCCACCGACCCCGAATGGCACGGCCAAGGGGCCGAGCATCGACCGCGGCACCCGATGCCGTCCCGGGCACCGCCATGGGGCACCGTAGACCGCGAAGGTCGCCAGTGCCATCGCGACCAGGTGCTGCATCCGCACCCGATGGTCCTGGTCCCCGTCTGCAACCAGCACGTGCTCGTGGATGCACGCGTCGATCGCCACCACGAGCAGCTGGCTGCGGCGGTGGGCGTCCGCCGGTTCGAGTCCGTCGGCGAAGGGCAGGTTGGCGATTGCATCTGCGCGGTCGTCGCGGAGGCGGTCGAGCACCGCGACTAAATCGGGCGTGCGCGGTGCGATCGAGAAGACGACCCGGTGCAGGGCCCTTGGCCGGTTCACTTCCACGACCGTCGCGATGGTGGTGCGGCTCAGCGCCTCGCGGTCGACCTCGGGGGCGACCCCGACCAGAGCAGCACCGAGTTGCTCCCGGACCTCGGGCAGATGCCGGTCCGCCAGCGCGACCAGCAGGGCGTCGTTGCCATCGCAGTACTGGGAGGGCGTGCCGAGCGACACGCCGACCCGAGCGGCGATGTCGTTGGTCGTGGCCGCAGAGCCGCGCTCGCGAAGGCCTGAGCAGCTGCCTCGGGGAGGAAACCGACCGTCGCGCGTGATCCCCCCGACGTGGCCTGCGTCGGGCACCGGAGCCCGATCTGACGGGTCCCGGCGGATCCAACGCGGCGGCTCCGAACGCAAACTGCAGACCTTGGCACTACCCGGGAGACGGGTTCGGAGCGCTCCCGATCTCCCCGCCACTGCCCCGACTCCCCGGAGTTGACCGGCCTCCCCGGCCAGACCCGAACCCCCAGAATTGCCATTCACACGCTCACCGTGACCCGAACCGTCCTCCTCGACGCACCCACAGCCGTCGCCTGGGGCGCTGTGCGTACGCCGCAGACCTTCCGCACCGTGACCCGCGGGGTCCAGCGCTTCCCCGCCATCGCCTGCCGCGCCGACGAATGGCGCGAAGGTGAGCACATCGTGGGACTGACCTGACGGTTCGGCGTCGTGTCGTTCAGTCGGCCTCACGTCACGGTTGCGCATCGACCATGATCACCGGACACTCACCAGCGGAGAGCACGGCGGACTCATCCGCTCCTGGGTCCACGCCATCGTCCTCGAACTACTCGACACGGATCGTTGCGGCTCCAGCGACCGGGTCGCCATCGACGCGGGTGGGTAACTCTGCCCGTCACCGCCGATGCCTGGTGGTTCTACCGGATCCGTCAGCGCCGCTGGCGCCGCCTGGCACGGGCGCTCGTCGCGGGGTAGTGGTCCGGCCGGGCCGGTAGTGGTCGGGCCCGCCGGCATACCCTCGGGCAGGCTGAGAAGCCCCACCCTGATCCGTTCCGCGGGCAGGCCGATGTCCCGGGGGAGGTCACCTGACGGCCCGGGGGTTCAAGAGCTGGTGTCGGGTGGGTCGCTTCCTCCCGGCACTCCGGCGGCTGGACTCGATTGCCCACCGCCGGGTACGGCCTTGCTCCGACCACACTGAGGATCGGGTCCATCGGGTGGCGGCTCGC
>SLLJ01000491.1 GCA_007134165.1 Nitriliruptoraceae bacterium
CGGCCTCGGAGCCCGCCCCGGCCTCGGAGCCCGCCCCGGCCTCGGAGCCCGCGCCTGCGCCGGAGCCCCCGCCGCGGCCAGCGAGCCCCGAGTTCCCCGAGGTGCCGGCCGCGCCTGCGACGGAGCCGGAGCCCGCCCCGGCCTCGGCGCCCGCGCCGGTCCCAGAGCCTGCGGTCGAGCCGGAACCCGCGGCCGACGATCCCGAGCCGGCACCTCCCCGGCACGACGACCAGCGGTGATCAGGCGCTGGTGACGGGGGCGCTGAGCTGGGTGCGAGCCAGCTCGGCGTACAGCCCGTGGGCCGCGACCAGCTGCCCGTGGGTGCCCCGCTCGACGATCCGACCGGCATCGAGCACCACGATCTCATCGGCGTCGATCACCGTGGAGAGCCGGTGGGCGATGACCAGGCTGGTGCGGCCGCGCAGGGTCTCGCGCAGGGCCGCCTGCACGAGCCGCTCGGATTCGGTGTCGAGGTGGGCGGTGGCCTCGTCGAGCACCACGATTGCCGGGTCCTTGAGCAGCACGCGGGCGATGGACAGCCGCTGCTTCTCCCCGCCGGAGAACCGGTACCCGCGCTCACCGACAATGGTGTCGTAGCCGTCGGGAAGCCGCTCTACGACGTGATGGATCCGCGCTGCCTTGGCGGCTTGAACGAGGTCTTCGTCGCTGGCCCCGGGCCTGGCGTAGCGCAGGTTGGCGGCGATCGAGTCGTGGAACAGATGCGCGTCCTGGCTGACCACGCCCACCGCAGCCGCCAGGCTGCTCAGGGTCAGCTCCCGAACGTCGTGCCCGTCGACGGTGACCCGGCCCTCGGTGACGTCGTAGAGCCGGGGCAGCAGCGACGACAGGGTGGACTTGCCCGCCCCCGAGGGCCCCACCAGAGCGGTCATGGTGCCTGGGCGCAGGTCGAGATCGATGCCACGCAGGATCCAGGCGGACTCGTCGCCACCATGCTCGGAGCGGGGGCCCTCGAGCGACTCGAGCGTCGAGCCGGTCGCCGCGGGGTAGCGGAACGACACCTGCTCGAAACGCACGTGCCCGCGCGGCTCGGTCAGAGCGTGGGCACCGGGGCGCTCGTCGATGGCCCGGGGCAGGTCCATGACCTCGAAGACGCGCTCGAAGCTCACCAGGGCCGTCATCAGGTCCACTCGGGCGTTGGACAGCTGGGCCAGCGGCCCGTAGAGCTGGGTGACGTACAGTCCGAGCGCGACCACGGTGCCGACCTGCACGTCGGGTCGGTCGATCACGATCAGCCCACCGACGAGGTAGACGAGCGCGGTGGCCAGCGCGCCGACCAGGCCCAGCGAGGCGAACAGCGCCCGGCCGGTGATGGCCTGCTTGACCCCGATGGCGGCGACCCGCTCGGCGCGGTCGTGGAAACCGGCGGTCTCTCGCTCGACGCGGCCGAAGAGCTTGACGAGCAGGGCTCCGGCGACGTGAAAGCGTTCGGTCATCACGCTGTTCATCTCGGCGTTGAGCCCCATCGACTCGCGTGACAGGGCCTGCAGCCGGCGTCCCACGATGCGGGCGGGCACGATGAACAACGGCAGCAGCGCGACCGCCATCAGCGTCACCCGCCACTCGAGCAGGAGCATGGCGGTGAGCGTCACGGTGACGCCGATGAGGTTGTCCACGATGCCGCCGAGCGTGCCGGTCAGCGCCCGCTGGGCCCCGATGACGTCGTTGTTGAGGCGGGTGATCAGCGCACCGGTCTGGGTCCGGGTGAAGAACGCGATCGGCAGGGTGTGCACGTGGCGGTAGAGCATCGTGCGCAGATCGAGGATCAGTCCCTCACCGATCGAGGCCGACAGCCACCGCTCCACCATCGAGATCGCGGCCACCGCCAGGCCGATACCGACGAGGGCGGCGAACAGCAGGCCGAGCAGGCCGCGGTCCGCGGTCGGGATCGCGACGTCGATGACCTGCCGGATCGCCAGCGGGGGAGCAGCCGACAGCACGGCGGAGACCACGATCAGCAGCAGGAAGCCCACCAGCCGTCGGCGGTAGGCCCGGGTCAGACCCCAGGCCCGCCGGGTGACCGTGCGGTCGAAGTGGCGGGCCTTGAACTCGTCGGGGTCGCCCATCGGGCGCAGCGGCATGCCGCCATGTGCTCGCACCGGTCGTGCTCCTCGTCGTGGCCGGGCGCGTCCTACGCTGCCCGGTGCGCTGCTGGTCCGGCCGCGTCCCCGCCCCCGACGGGAGACTGACCGTGCTCGTTCGTGGACGGCCCGACGACCGTATGCCCTTGGCGGGACTCGTGCTCGCGCCGGTGCTGCTCGCCGGGGCGGCGCTGCTGCGGCGCACACGACGGCAGGTCCGGGGGCTCACCCGGCGCGGTGCTGCCGTGGTGCCGCTCGAGCACGGCCTGCGGCTGCCGGCGACCGCCGCGTGCATCGAGCGCCGGCACCGTCGGGTCGTGGTCCTCGGGGACTCCGCCGCGGCCGGACACGGCCTCGGCGATGCTGAGCGCGGGCTCGCGCGGCGGCTCGGCCGGGCGCTGCACGCCGACGACGGCCGCGAGACCGTGGTGAGCAGCGTTGCCGTCGACGGGGCGACCACCTCGGACGTGCTCGCCACCCAGATCCCAGCAGCGCACGGGGCCGAGGTGGTGGTCGTGGGCGTCGGGGTCAACGACGCCATCCGCCTGCGGCGAGCGCGGCGGGTGCGTCGGGAGCTCACCGACCTGCTCGGGCTGCTGCGCCGCGTCGCCCCCGAGGCCCACGTCGTGGTGATCTCCTGCCCGGACCTGTCGGCGGCCCCGGGACTGCCCGGGCTGCTGCGCCCGCCGCTGGGCTGGCGGTGCCGGCGTGTGGCCCGCGCGCAGGCTCAGGTGGCCGACCGTCTCGGCGTGCCGCGGCTCGACCTTCCGCGCAGCGCGCTGCCGGCCGAGGTGTTCGGCCCCGACGGGTTCCATCCCGGGGCGCTCGGCCACGCCCGGATGGCCGACCAGGTGCTCGCCAGGCTGGCCGGGTGAACGGTCAGTCGCCGTTGTTCACCGGCAGGCCGATGAGCCGGTCACCAGCTTGCAACGGGCCGATGGCCGGGTCGTCGTGGCGCATGAGCTGCTCACCGCGCACCACGGCCAGCACCATGCGGTCGGCGATCTCCGCCAGGCTGCGACCGACCTCCGCCGGTTCGATCGAGCGCTCGGCCAGTGAGAGCCCGACGTCGGTGTGCAGCAGATCCTCGACCAGGGCCCCCACTCGCGGGTTGCGGCTGCTGATCCCGAGCAATCGGCCCGAGGTCTCCGAGGAGGTGATGGCGGTGTCCGCTCCGCTCTGCTCGAGCAGTGGGGCGTTCTCCGCCTCGCGGACCGCCGCGACGATCCGTGCGTCGGGAGCCAGCCGACGGGCGGTCAACGTGATCAGCACGGTGGCGTCGTCACGGTCGGCGGCCACGATCACGGCCTTGGCGCGGTCGACGTGCACCTCGCTGAGCACCGCGTCCCGGCTCGCGTCCCCGGTGGCCACCGCGTAGCCGTCGCGGGCCGCCTCATTGGCGGTGGCGGGGTCGGGCTCCACCACCACCACGCGTGCGGGGTCGACCCCGCCCTCGGTCAGCACCCTCGCCGCAGAGCGGCCCTTGACCCCATAGCCGCAGATCACGTAGTGGTTCTCCACCTGCCGCCTCCAGCGGTCGTGATGCCAGGTCTCGCGCCAGCGTTCGGTGAGCAGTTCGATCGTCGTGCCCACCACCAGCAGCAGGAACGTCACCCGGGCGGGCAGGATGATCAGCAGCGCACTGAGCCGAGCACCGGAGGTGATCGGCGTGATGTCTCCGTAGCCGGTGGTGGTCACGCTCACCGACGCGTAGTACAGCGCGTCGATGAGGCCGATGCTCCCGCCGGTCTGGTCGCTCCACCCGTCGCGGCCCACCAGGACGGTGACAGCCACGACCAGCAGCGCGAGCACCGCACCGGCCACGCGCAGCAGCAGCAGGCGCAGCGGTGGCCGGTTGCGGCGTGGCGGTCGGACCCCCGACCAGGTGGCAGGGCGGGCGTTCGTTTCCACTCCGGTCGCCGGCCTGATGGGCACGACCCTAGTCCGGGTGTCGCACCCCGTCGGTAGGCTACGGACGATCCACGACCCATCCGGAGCGTCGAGTGAGCGACCCCGCCGCGTTCAGCCCCGACGAGCGGGAGGTGCTCGCACGCCACCTCACCGACCCGGACGGCCCGGTGTTCGCACTCACCGACCTGCCCGAGGTCGTCAAGGGCGCGCTGTTCGCGCGTTACTCGCGCTACGGCGGCTCGCTCAAGCGCCTGTTCCTCGACGAGTTCGCCGCCGATCTCGACGCCGCGGACCCGGCTGGGCGGGCCGACCGGCTCTACGCCCGGGTCTTCAGTGACTATGGGGACGACTCGGTCGCGCAGCTCGGCGGCGCCCACGTGGCTCTCGAGGAGGTCTCGAACCTCGCGACCAAGCGGCTGGAGTGGGGCCGGCTCGCCGCCTACCTCGAGCAGTCCACCCGCTACCTGCCCTACGACGTCAAGCCCGACGGTCGCTACCGCTACCACCGTGACGCCGAGGTGATGGCCGGGCCGCACGCCACCGCCTACGAACGTGAGCTCGACGCGATCTTCGACACCTACGCCGAGCTGCTGCCCCGCATGCTCGACTGGGTCCGCGATCGCTGGCCCCGCGAGGCGTCCAGTTCCGAGCCGGCCTACCGCAACGCCACCCGTGCCAAGGCCTTCGACCTGCTGCGGGGGCTGTTGCCGGCGGCTACCACCTCCAACCTGGGCATGTTCGCCTCGGGCCAGGCCTACGAGTCGCTGCTGCTCCGCCTGCGCGCCGATGAGCTCGCCGAGTCCCGCGCGCTGGCCGACCGGCTGCTACCCGAGCTGCGCCGGGTGATCCCCGCGTTCCTCACCCGGGTGGACCTGCCCGAGCGGGGTGGGGTGTGGTCCGACTACCTGCGCACGACCCGGGAGCAGACCCGGGCGCTGGCCCATGAGCTGGTCGGCGACCCGCCGGTGGACCCGGCCGCGCCGGTGACCCTGACCGACTGGTCGCCGCGGGATCCGGTGGACGCCGAGGTGACGCTGGTGACCGCCGCGCTCTACCCGCACCTGCGGCTGTCCGAGCCGCAGCTCGAGGCCGAGGTCCGTCGCTGGTCGGCGGACCGTCGCGCCGAGGTGCTGCGCGCCTACGTCGGTGAGCGCGCCAACCGGCGTCACAAGCCCGGCCGTGGCTTCGAGCGGGTCTGGTACCGCTTCGACGTACTCGGCGACTACGGCGGGTTCCGTGACCTGCAGCGTCACCGGATGCTGACCATCGAGTGGCAGGAGCTCACCGCCGCTCACGGCTACGACACGCCCCCAGAGCTCGAGGACGCCGGGGTCGCCGACCGCTGGCACGAGGCGCTCGAACGTTCGGCCGGGCTCTACGAGCGGCTGCGACCCGACCATCCGGTCGCGGCCCAGTACGCCGTGTGCTTCGCCTACCGCGTGCGCTACAGCCTGCAGCTCAACGCCCGTGCCGCGATGCAACTCATCGAGCTGCGCTCGACCCCGCAGGGCCATCCGCAGTACCGGCGGGTGGTGCAGGCGATGCACCGTGCGATCAGCGAGGTCGCCGGGCACCGGGCGGTGGCCGCGGCCATGGTGCACGTGGATCACGGGGCCAGCGATCTCGAGCGCCTGGCCGCCGAACAGGCCGCTGAGCGGCGTCGTGCGGCGCGGGCATGAACGACCGGGTGCGGACCGTGGTGCTGGGGCTGGCCGTGGGGCTGGTGCCTCTGCTGCTGCTCGACCTCGCGCGCATCCTGGGTGATGCGGCCGATCGTGACCCGGTCGCCACCAGCCGCTGGTGGGTGGTCGCCTGCTACCTCGGCGCCGGCATCGCCGCCGGGGTCGGGGTCGGGCTCGGCCGCCGCGAGCGCCTGGTGCCATTGGTCGGACTGGCCGTGGTGCTGCTGGCCACGCTGCCGGTGCTGCCCGCAGCGAGCTGGGTGCCGACACTGCCGTTCGCGCCGGACCATCCGGGTGGTGAGGCCGTCGCGCTCGTGCTGATCGGGGCCTACGCCTGGTCAGGGGTGCGCGGACCGGGCTAGCGGCGCCCGAGTCCCTCGAACCTCGTGCCGTTGATCCTCAGCGGCACGGGCCATACCCGGTGGCTCCGCAACGACCCCGTCACGGGATGCTCAGGTCGGGCGGTCGGGACGGCCGTGGCGCGCGAGCGCCGAGTTGGACCAGGCCGGATCGCCGGTCACTTCGCGACCGAACCAGGCCGGAGGCTCGAAGCCGGCAGCCTGCTGCTCGTCGTCGAACTCCACCTCAACGGTGTGCAGTCCCTCGAGGTGTCCCGCGTAGCGGTCCACCTCGGCGACGCGACCATCGAGTCCGAGCGGTACGCGGTAGCGCACCTTGTCGATGCGCTGATCCGCGGTGAAGGGCCACAGCGCCTGCGCGTCGCCGGCGTCGAGCGGCAGCTCCACCTCGGTGCGCGCGAGTCCGCCACCGCCCTTGATCGTGAGCGTCGCGTCGGTGGCCACGATGCGGATGCGCACGCTCAGGCCATCGCCGGAGCACAGATAGCCCTGCGCCATCCGGGTGCCGACGTCGAGCAGGTCGGGCGCCGGCTCGGCCGTGAGCACGAAACGGCGTTCGATCTCCTGGCTCATGGCAGCTGCTCCGGGTCGTCGTCGGTGTGCAGGTCCAGCCGGACCACCGGGATGCCCAGCGCGCGGATCCGCTCGACCACGGGAATGTGATCGGGGTGCACCCGGTAGGTGTCGAGAGCCTCCGGATCGGCGAAGGCGGTCATCAGGCCGGTGATCGAGGGATCCTCGACGTCCCGTCCGACCCGCAGCCAGGCGACCTCGTCGATCGTCGCCAGGGCGGCCAGGTCGGCTTCAAGCTCGCGGCGCACCGTCTCGTCGACCGTGCCGAAGTCGAAACGCACCAGGTGCCAGATCACGTCACATCCCCTGCTCGGTGGTTGCCGGTGGTTCGGTGGTTGCCCGTGGGAGGTGCTCGGCTGCCGGTTAGCATAGGAGTCCCCACCCCAAGGTTGCTGCGCATGACCCTCGAGCCCCACGGCCCGACCCCGCCAGCCGGCGTCGGCCGGGTGGTGACCGCCATGGCCACTCCCTTTACGCCGGACGGCGCGCTGGACCTGCCGGGTGCCCGTCGGCTCGCGACCCACCTGGTGGACCACGGCACCCAGACGGTGCTCGTGTCGGGTACCACCGGTGAGTCACCGACTCTGCGCGGTGACGAACCCTTCGAGTTGCTCGCTGCGGTCAAGGACGTTGTCGAGGATCGCGCGGGGGTCATGATCGGCACCGGCAGCAACGACACGGCCAAGACGGTCGCCACGACCGCGAAGGCGGTGGAGGCCGGGGCGGATGCGGTGCTGGTGGTCACCCCCTACTACAACCGCCCCGACCAGCGCGGACTGCGCATCCACTTCACCGCGGCGGCCGAGGCGGCCGACGGCGTGCCGATGGTGGTCTACGACATCCCCGGTCGGACCGGTCGGGCCATCGACGTGGCGACGCTGGTCGAGCTCGCGGCCATCGAGCACGTCGTCGGGGTCAAGGACGCCACCGGAGACTGCGGCAAGGCCTGCGACACCATGGCCGCCACGCGCGGCGCGCCCGGCGGGTTCGCGCTGTGGTCCGGCGCGGACGAACTCAATCTGCCGCTGTTGGCGGTCGGGGCGGTGGGGGTCATCTCGGTCAGCGCCCACCTGGTCGGCCCGGAGATCGCGGCGATGATCGCCGCCTTCCCGACCGATACGGCCCGGGCGCGCGAACTGCACCTGGCCTGCCTTCCGGTGCACCGCGCACTGTTCGCCGAGCCCTCGCCCAGCCCGCTCAAGGCGGCCCTGGCGGCCAAGGGGCTGCCGGCCGGCCCGGTGCGCCCGCCGCTTGCGGAGGCCTCGGCCGGCATCGCCGAGCGGGTGCTGGCCGCGCTCGCCCCTCTCGAGGCCGCACGATGAGCCACCCCCCGGTCACCGTCAGCTTCCTCGGCGGGCTCGGATCAATCGGGCGCAACATGGCCACGGTCGAGGTCGACGGCCGGCTCGCCATCGTGGATGTCGGAGTGCTGTTCCCGGATGCGGAACACCTCGGGGTCGATCTGATCCTGCCCGATTGGCGCTGGGTGACCCAACGCGCCGACGACGTCGATGCGGTGTTCCTCACCCACGGGCACCTCGACCACATCGGTGCGCTGCCCTACTTCCTGCGCGACCTCGACCGCGTCGTGCCGGTCTACGGCACCCGACTCACCCTGGCGTTCTGCCAGGCCATCCTCGAGGAGTGGCCCGACCTGCCCGAGCCCGACTACCGCGAGGTGGCCCCCGGAGACGTCGTCACCGAAGGGGTGTTCCGGGCCGAGGCCGTCCAGGTCAGCCACTCCATCCCCGACGGCATCGCCTACGCGCTACGCACCCCGCACGGCATGATCGTGCACACCGGGGACTTCAAACTCGACCAGACCCCGATCGACGGACTACCCACCGACCTCGCCCATTTCGCCCGGCTCGGTGACGAGGGGGTCGACCTGCTGCTGGCCGACTCCACTGGGGCGGACTCGCCCGGCCACGTGCCCACCGAGCGCACCGTGGGCGATTCCATCCGCCAGCACATCGCCGATGCCGACGGTCTGATCGTGGTCGCCTCGTTCGCCTCGCACGTGCACCGCATCCAGCAGGTGCTCGACGCCGCCCGGCTCGTGGGCCGGCGTCCGGTCTTCGTGGGCCGTTCGATGGTGCGCAACATGGCCATCGCCGAGGATCTGGGCTACCTCGAGTTCGATCGCTCGCAGGTCGTCGATCCCTACGAGGTCGACCGCTACGAGCGGCGCGAGTTGATCGTGATCTCGACCGGGTCGCAGGGCGAGCCCTTCAGCGCGTTGTCACTGATGGCCGCTGGCGAGCACCGCACCCTCGAGGTCGGCGAGGGCGATCTGGTGATCCTGGCCTCGAGCCTCATCCCCGGCAACGAGCAGGCGGTGTTCCGCTCGATCAACAACCTCTCGCGGCGCGGCTGCAAGGTGGTGCACAAGGGTCTGGCCCCGGTGCATGTCTCCGGCCACGCCAGCCGCGAGGACCTGATCCTGTTCCACAACATCGTCGAGCCCGAGTTCTTCGTGCCCGTGCACGGCGAGCACCGACACCTGCGCGCCCACCGCGACATCGCCGAGATGACCGGCTGCCTGCCCGACCACGTGCTCATCTGCGAAGACGGCGATCAGATCGTGCTCACCGAAGGTCGGGTCACCCGGGGCGCGGGCGTGGCCACCAGCCACGTCTACATCGACGGACTGCTCGACGACGTGGGGCCTGCGCTGCTGCGCGACCGGCGCCGGATCGGGGAGGACGGTATCTGCGTGGTCATCGTCACCGTCGACAGTCACGCGGGCCAGCGGGCCGGCGAGACCATCGTGACCCAGAAGGGCGTGGTCTTCGCCGAGCAGGCCGAGGACCTGCTCGAGGCCGCTCGCAAGACCGTGGACCGAGAACTCGACGGGCTGGCCCGAGTGCGCTTCGAGGACCTGGCCAGCGTGCAGCGCCACGTGGTCCAGACCGTCAGCCGCTTCTGGCGTGCCGAGGCGGGTCGCCGCCCGTTCGTGCTCCCGGTGGTGCAGGAGGCCTAGCGCAGGGGCGACCCGCCGACCTGACGGGCGCGCGGTGCTCGCCGTCGGTTCGGTCGCTGCGCGCGGTGCGTGCCGTCGGTTCGGTCGCTGCGTGCGGTGCGCGCGGTGTGGTCGGGTGGTCCGTGGTTCGGCGGAGGGATCCAGGTGCGGTCTGGCGGTCGTTGACGCACGAACCTCTCGTCCACGCGAGTTTTTGCGCGGGATCGGCCGCGGTGAGGGTCCTGCCCGCCTCGTGGGTGCCCACAACCCTCACCCACGCGAGTTTCGCGCGGGACCGGGTTCCGGCCAGAGCTGTCACGGCCAGAGCTGTCACGGCCAGAGCTGTCACGGCCAGAGCTGCCGCGGCCAGGCCTGCCGCGGTCAACGACCCACGTTGTGCGCACGACCCGGCGACCTCCCCACCCGCGCGACGGTGCCTCGCGCCCTCCCAGCCCCGCGAGGGTCGACGGCGACCGACACGCGTGGAGTTCCTCGCGCGTTATCCTGACGTGACCCGGTGAGGGGAGCAACGGTGGCGTCACGGACCTCGACCACGTCCCGAACCGCACGTGGGTCCGCCAAGGGCGGCTCTCGCGGCCGAAAGCCGGCGTCGGGCGGTTCTTCGGCCCGTGGCCGCAGCACGAGCGGTGGGGGCGGTGCGGGCGGTTCAGGTCGCTCGGGCGGTTCAGGTCGCTCGGGTCGCTCGGGTCGCTCGGGTGGCTCGGGCGGTTCGGGTCGTGAAGACGCGCCCGGGGCCGGTTCGCGGCTGCTGCGCGCCGTGGGCCGCCACCTCGGTGCGCAGAAGCGCGACGTCGCCGGCATCGGGCTGGTGCTGCTCGGAGTCATCACCGGCCTGGGCATCTACGTGCACGCCGCCGGACCGGTCGGCACCTTCCTCGAGGCGGTGTTCCTGGGCCTGATCGGGCTGGTGGGTTACGTGGTCCCCCTGCTGCTGGCCTGGCTCGGGTTGCTCATCGTCATCGAACGGGCCGGTCTCGAACTTGGGCGCATCGGCGTAGGTAGCGCCCTGCTGCTCATCGGGCTGCTCGGCGGGCTGCACCTGCTGGCCGGGGGTCCGGCGCCCGCCGAGGGCATCAGCGGCCTGTGGCTGGCCGGTGGGCTGCTGGGCTGGGCGGTGGCTACGCCGCTCGAGGCGGCGCTGTCGGTGTGGGGAGCGAGCGCGGTGCTGGTGGCCGTGCTGCTGCTCGGGCTGCTGGTGGTCACGCGCACTCCGGTGGCCGCGGTCGTAGCCGCAGTTCGTGGCTTCGTGATCGGCGACCCCGATGATCCGGTGGCCCCGCCGCCCGCGGCCGCCGAGCCGTCTCCGGCCGATTCCACCGAGCCAGGCTCGTCCCCGGGGCGCCGGAGCCGACGCCGACGCAGCGCCGCCTCGGAGGAGGCGCAGTTGGAGCCCGGGCCACTGCCCGTGCGGGCCACGCTGGCCGCCCAGCAGGGTGAGCAGCCGGTGCTCGAGGGCTTCGACGACCCCGCGGCCGACGACCCGGACGCCACCAGCGACGCGCCGGCTGCCCTCCAGCGGGCCCGGGTACCGGTCGACCCCGCCACTCTCAGCGCCGTGGTGGTGCCGCCGCAGGTGCGCTACGACGACTACGAACTGCCACCGCTGGACCTGCTCGCGAACGGGCGGTCGATGGCCCGGGAGTCCTCCCGCACGATCGAGGCGCAGACCGGTGCGCTGCAGGAGACCTTCCACCAGTTCGGGATCGACGCCAC
Source organism: Nitriliruptoraceae bacterium (assembly GCA_007134165.1). Lineage (GTDB taxonomy): Bacteria > Actinomycetota > Nitriliruptoria > Nitriliruptorales > Nitriliruptoraceae > SKJO01. Next base: position 11,321 of record SLLJ01000491.1, read on the forward strand.
CGTTGCCCGTTGGTCGCGCGGACCGACGGTGACCCGCTTCGAGATCGAGCTCGGCCCGGGGGTGCAGGTCAAGAAGGTCGCCAACATGGGCGACGACATCGCCTACGCGCTGGCCGCTCCCGACGTGCGAATCGTGGCCCCGATCCCCGGCAAGTCCGCGATCGGCGTCGAGGTTCCCAACCGCCAGCGTGATCTGATCACGCTGGGCGACCTGCTGCGCTCCGAAGACGCGCGCCGCGACCCACACCCGCTGACGGTGGCACTGGGCGCCGACATCGCCGGGCACCCGGCCCTGGTCAACCTCGCCACGATGCCCCACCTGCTGGTGTCGGGCGCCACCGGGTCGGGCAAGTCGGTCACCCTCAACGGCATGATCACCTCGGTGATCATGCGCGCCCGGCCCGATCAGGTCCGGCTGCTGCTGATCGACCCCAAGCGTGTCGAGCTCAACGCCTATGACGGCGCCCCGCACCTGCTCGCCCCGGTGGTCACCGACCCGCGGCGGGCGGCCGACGCGGTGCAGTGGTGTGTCAAGGAGATGGAGCAGCGCTACGAGCGGCTCGCGCTGCTCGGCTTCCGCAACATCGACGGCTACAACGAGGCGGTGGCCGCGGGCGAGGTCGAGCCCCGTCCCGGTCCCGACGGCACCGAACTCGTGTCCGAGCCGCTGCCCTACGTGCTGCTGGTGATCGACGAACTCGCCGACCTCATGCTGGTGGCCCCACGGGACGTCGAGGATGCGATCTGCCGGATCGCGCAGATGGCTCGGGCCGTGGGCATCCACATGGTGATCGCCACCCAGCGGCCGTCGGTGGACGTCATCACCGGCCTGATCAAGGCCAACATCCCCTCCCGGCTGGCGCTGGCGGTGGCCTCCCAGACCGATTCGCGCACCATCATCGACATGAACGGTGCCGAGAAGCTCGTCGGCAAGGGTGACATGCTGTTCCTGCCCGCCAGCCAGGGCAAGCCCTCACGGCTGCAGGGTTGCTGGGTCACCGAGCGTGAGGTCAGCGCGGTGGTCGGCTCCGCCAAGCAGCAGCGAGAGGCGGCCTACGAGCAGGGCGTGACCCGCCATGGCGAAGAGGCCGACCGTGCGGACGCCGCCCGCACCGGCGACGATGGGTCGGACACGGCCCTCCTGCGCCGGGCCGCTGAGCAGGTCGTGGTCAGCGGGCTCGGCTCCACCTCGATGCTCCAGCGCAAGCTACGGGTCGGGTTCGCCCGGGCCGGACGGCTGATGGACGAGCTCGAGGTCAAGGGCGTGGTCGGCCCCAACGAAGGGTCGAAGGCCCGCGAGGTGTTGTGGACCCCCGAGGAACTCGATGCGGCCCTCGAGCGCGGGGAGTTGTGACGCTCAGCGCCAGCGGAACTCACCACTTGCCTGTGGGCGCTCGCCCTTGAGCTGTCGGCGGGCATTCATCAGCCCGAAGGCCCCCATCGTCAGCAAGGCGCCGAGCATCAGCAGGAAGAACACGTCGCGGCCGTCCTCGACGAGCACGATGCGTCCCTCGTCGTCGACCGGGGCCTCCACGACGCCCTCCTCGGGGTCGTCCTCGACCGCCAGCGCCGGGCCGGCGACGAGCAGGAGGGCCACCAGCGCGGCCGCGAGCAGGAGATGAGGTTTCGTCATGGCGTTCATGGCGGCGCATCCTAGCCCGATCGGGCCCGAACCCTGCCACTCGGGGTGTCGCGCCTCGGGTCGTGCGCGAGACCCGACGGCCTCGTACGATGGTCTTCCGCCTGTCCACGAGCGTGGACCCGCCCAGAGGAACCCGTGAGCACCGGTATCGGCGAAGCGCTGCACGATGAGCGCGAACGGCAGGGCCGCTCGATCGACGACGCGGCCCAGGCGATGCGTGCGCGCCCCGGTCAGGTCGAAGCTCTCGAACAGGAGCGCTTCGATTCCTTCGGCGGCGAGGTCTACGCCAAGGGCTTCCTGCGCAGCTACGCGGTCGTACTCGGGCTCGATCCCGGCCCCCTGCTCGACGCCTTCGACCGCGACCGCGACGATCAGCCGGTCGGGTCGCCCACCCTCGTCACCGGGATGGCCAGCCCGCCGCCTCGGCGGCGCACGCCGCCGGCCTGGGCGGCCTGGGTCCTGGTGGTCTTGCTGGTGGTCGGCGGGCTGGCGTTCCTCGGGGCGATCGGCGGTGGCCGCTCGCCGGAGACGGCGAGCCCCGACGAGCCGCTGTCCCCGCCCCCGTCGCCGGCGGAGACCGAGGAGCCGGATCCCGACGAGCCGGATCCCGACGAGCCGGATCCCGACGAGCCCGATCCCGACGAACCCGATCCCGAGCCCGAACCCGAACCCGAACCGGTCTTCGAAGGTGCCGAAGTCCTGCTCGCGCTCGAGGAGCCCAGTTGGATGCGGGTCACGGTCGACGGGGCCGTGGTGTTCGAGCAGGTCGCCGATGCCGGTGAGACCCTGCGCTTCCAGGGGGATCAGGAGGTGCTCGTGCGCTTCGGCAACGCCGGTGGGGTGCGGGTGCAGTTCAACGGTCAGGATCTCGGTGCGCCCGGGGGACGGGGCGACGTCGTCACCGTGCAGTTCACCCCCGACGGACACGAGGTGGTCTGACGCCGCTGTCGGCGCCTCCGACGCCGTCCCCCGATCTCACCCCCGACCCCGGAGCACCCGCGTGGCCGCAACCGCACGTGCCTCGATCGTCACGCTGGGCTGTGGCCGCAACGAAGTCGACTCCCAACAACTGGCCGGCCTGCTGCTGCGCGACGACATCGAGGTGGTCGACGACCCCGATGCGCACGACGACCTCGACGTGCTGCTGGTCAACACCTGTGCGTTCATCGCGCCGGCGAAGCAGGAGTCCATCGATACGGTGCTCGCCGCCTGCGGGCGCAAGCAAGAGGGACGGGCCCGGGCGGTGATCGTGGTCGGCTGCCTCGCCCAGCGTTACCCGCAGGAGTTGGCCGAGGCGATCCCCGAGGCCGACGCCATCGTCGGGTTCGACGGCTACCCC
>SLLJ01000490.1 GCA_007134165.1 Nitriliruptoraceae bacterium
CCCGTCAGGGACGGCGCAGCGGGATCCGGACGTCGACCAACCGTCCGTCGGCGGTGGTGAGCGCGACCAGGACCGCGTCGTCCCCGACGGTGGCGGTGCTCGGTGGGGCACCGTCACCGGCCCCGGGCCGCAGCACGGTGACCAGCGTCGCGCGGCCACCGACGGTTTCGGCGACGACGGCCAGGTTCGGTGCGGGTCGCAGGTCCCGGTAGCCGGGCGCGACCCAGCCGCGCAGGGGATCTTCGCCGCCGCTGACCACGTCCGCCGAGCGGACCTGGGTCAACTGCTCGATGGTCAGCAGCGCCCCCGACGGCCAGCGCGCCACCGCGAGCCCGGGGTCGGGCACCGCCACCTCGGCGTCGAGCTCGAGCTGCCAGTGCTGCACCACCTCGGCGTCCGAGGGACCAGCCACCTCGTCGATGACGACGGTGTCGCCGGTCGCCCGCAGGAACGCGACCGTGCGCACCCAGCGGGTGCCGGGGCAGGTCAGCACGTCGACGGTGACGCGGTCGAGCCACGAGTTTGACGGGTTGGAGACCACCCGGGAGGGATCACCCTGCCGGATCCCGCAGTCAGGACCGATCGTGACCACGTTGTGGGCGCGGCGCGAGCGCACGTGCTCGCGCTGGACGGTGTCCTCGTAGCCGTACTTGCCAGGGCCGACGATCAGCGGTTGTGCCTGCGCGTAGAGGGTCAGCGAACCGTGGTCGTCGTGGCCGTGCAGCCACATCGGTGGGCCGTGACGCAACGACAGGAACGTCTCCTGCTCGAGCGCGCCGGGCTGTCCCCAACCGCTGCGGGCGAAGGTGTAGCCCGCCTCATAGGTCACGAAGGTCTCGTCGGGGGGCTGGCCCTCGCGGCCGTTGGTGATGAACCACCGCAGCGCCGGGTGGCTCCAACGCCGGGTGACCTCGCGGCGGTCGGTGTCCCCGAGCTGCGGGTAGGTGCCGTCGGGCTGGGTCATGTGCGCCAGCACCACCGGCATGCGCTCGATGCGCCGCGCCCAGTCGGGGCGCTCGAGCCCGCAGGCCTCCACGATCAGCAGGGCGTTGCGGTAGCGCTCGTAGTTGTAGGCCTGGTACTCGGGTGCCTGTTCGTCGTTGACCCCCTCGGCGTCGACGGCGTCCCAGGCGAGGAGCGCGAGGCGTTCGCTGGCGAGGTCGCGCAGATCGTGGGCGTCGGTGAGGCAGGCCAGGGTCAGCAGCCCGAGGTCCTGGTTGAGTGCGTGGTTTCCGACCTCGACGTAGAAGTCATCGTCGGCGAGCCGGCCGCGGTGGTCCTGCATCGTGGCGATGAGCCAGTCCGGCGGCTCCAGCCGGTGCAGCGCCAGGCAGGAGAACACCTTCGCGCGCCACGCGGCGGTGTGGTCGTCCCAGGAGAACTCGGGGTCGGCAGGGTCGTCGTAGGGGTTGGCCAGCACCCAACTGCGGGCCAGGGTCAGCGCCAGTTGAAGGTCGCTGCGCTCGCCGCCGGGTGCCGTGGCGGCGTTGACCAAGGAGAACAGCCAGCGCAGCGTGTGGTACTGGAAGCGCCAGTTGCGGTCGGTGAAGGGGTCCTCGTCCCAGGTGGGACGGGGGGCCAGCGGCGCGGTCGGATGAGGGGTGAGCAGCAGCTGCCCGCCGCGGATCAGCTCGGCGCGGCGGTAGTCGTAGGGTCGGGCGATGCACGACAGCTCGCGCAGCGCGTCGCGGTCCACCGCAGCGCTGGCGGCCCGTACCGGGGTCCCCGCCGCAACCGCGTGCTGCAGGGTGCGGGTGAGCACCGAAGCAGCCTGGCCGCGGGTGACGGGGTCCGCGGGCCGGAAGGTGCCGTCGGAGAAGCCGGTCACCAGCCCGCGCGCCGCGACCTCGGCGATGGCGGCGGCGTGGGTGGTACCGGCCACGTCGTCGAACGCCGTCGCGGTGTCGGCCGGTGCCGCCACGTCCTCGATCTCGAGGGTGTCGAGCAGGCCGACGAGCACGGTGGCTGCCTGGCCGCGGGTGACGGGGTCTGCGGGCCGGAAGGTGCCGTCGGAGAAGCCGGTCACCAGCCCGGCGGTGTGCAGACGGGCGATCGGCCGTGCGTGGGGACCTCGGGTCGCGTCGGGCGGCGGGGTGCCGGACGGCGCGGGCAGGCTGGCGCCGGTGGCCAGCACCGTGCCGGTGACCATGCTGGCGAGTTGGCCGCGCGTCACCGCCTCACCCGAACCGAACCTGCCGTCGCCAAAGCCCCGCATCACCCCCCACCAGGTCGCGCAGTCGATGGCGCCGGCGTGGACGTCAGCGGCAGGGACGTCGAGGTAGTCCGACGCCGGTGCGTCGCCGCAGGCCGTGGGGGGAGGATCCGGTGCGCTCCGGGGCGCGGGAGCGGGCACCGGCGCGGGCACCGGAGCGGGCACCGGCGCGGGCACCGGCGCGGGCACCGGCGCGGGCATCGGCTGGGTGGGGGCCTCGCGTGCTGCGTCCGGCTGGGTGGGGGCCTCGCGTGCTGCGTCCGGCTGGGTGGGCAGGACCCCCACCAGCAGGGTGGTGATGACGACCGGCAGCACCCAGCGCCGCACCTGAACACCCTTCCATCGGGTCCCGGCAGATCACGGCCGGCCTCTCTCGATCGTACTGCTGCGGACCGGCTGCGGACAGGCTGCGGACCGGCGTTCCGTCACCGAACGGGCAGCCCGAGCGTGGCCGCGACGCCGTTCGGGCGCCAGGTCCGGAGCCCGGTCCGGAGTCGGGTCCGGAGCCCGGTCCGGAGCCCGGTCCGGAGTCGGGTCGATCGGGGTCATCCGCCTGGGGCCTGATCAGTCGCCGGCGGCGGGGTCACCGTGCTCCGCGATGTGGCGTACGGAGCCGGTCGTGGGTGTCCGCCTGGGTGCGCCGCGTGGTCCAGCGTGGATGATGCGGCGTACGGAGCCGGTCGTGGGTGTCCGCCTGGGTACGCCGCGTCGCGGATGGGCGGCATGAAGGGACGTGCGTGCGGGAGCGGTGCGTTGCGCGGCCGGGTCGGCCGGATCAGCGCGTCCAGCGGAAGGTCAACTGCGCGTCGTCGGTGTCGGGCGCGCGGGACGGCGGGCAGGGTGTGGTCGAGTCCTCGGGGGAGGGGATGGTCGGCGGGTCGTCGGGACCGGGCCCGTCCGGCCGCTCGTGCAGCCACCAGCCACCCGGCACGTCCGGCAGGGGGGTGACCGGCCAGCCGGCCACCGCCGGCGAGAATGGTGGCTCCTGCCGGCCGAACACGAACACCCGGTAGCCGTCGGCGGCGAGCGCGGCCAGGTCACGGCGGGCGTCGTGGCACTGCAGAAGGGGGTTGGCGGCGTCGAGCACTTCGCCGAGGCAGCCGGAGTGCCACTGGATCTCCGGCCACTGCGCGTCGGACAGGAAGGCGCACGGCGCGCCGTCGGCGGCCTCGGCCAGCGCCTCACCGATCGCCACCGGCCGGGCCTGCAGCGGCGCGATCTCGGCCGCGTTGCGCGCTGCCAGCGTCAGCTGCCAGCCGAGCGTCACCGCGTACAGCACGGCCAGGCCTGCGAGCGCCAGGCCACCGAGTCCCCGGCGGGCCTGCCACGAGTTCGCGACGAGCACGGCCAGCCCGGCACCGACCGGCAGGGTGGCCAGCAGCATGCCCGGGAGCAGGTAGCGCAGGTTGATGCCGGCGTTGAGCACGAGGTAGGGAGTCACCAGCGCCGCTGCCGTGAACGCACCGGTCAGCGCGGCCGCCCGCCTCGCTCCCGCAGCACGGGCCGGTCCGCGGGCCTGGGCCAGCTCGTCGGCCGCACCGGCCCGCGCCAGCAGTCCGATCACCGCCAGGACCCCGGCCCCGACCAGCAGTGCGAGGGCCGGGCCGGTCAGCACCGGGTCGTCGACCACCCGACG
>SLLJ01000221.1 GCA_007134165.1 Nitriliruptoraceae bacterium
AGCAGCTCGTCGACATCGGCCAGTCCGAGGCCGGCGAGCATGGTGTCGCGGTCGGCGGCGGGGACGCCGAGGTGACGGGCAACGAAGGCATCGGGCGCTTCGAGCGCACGCAGACGCGCGGACGGCGGCGGGTGATCCTGGTTCACGGGCGGCTCCTGGCCGGCGGCGGGCCGACGAGTCGGTGCTCGTGCTCCGACCCTACTGCCCGCCGGAGCGGACTAGGGTCGCTCGCATGCTGCTCGGTGCCCACGTCCCCGCCGCCCTCCCGCTGGATGCCGCCCGGCGGCGCCGCGCCGAGGTGATCCAGGTGTTCCTGTCGGCACCGCGCGCCTGGCGCCCTCCCAAGGAACGCGACGACGCCGCGCAGCTACGCGCCAGCCATCTGCCCGTCTACGTGCACGCGCCCTACCTGGTCAACGTGGTGGCCGGCGACCCCGAGGTGCGAACCCGCTCCTGCCAGTCGCTGGTGGCCACTACCCGTGCCGCCGAGGCGATCGGTGCGGCCGGGGTGGTGGTCCACGGTGGTCACCAGCCGCTGGACGCGCCGCTCGATGCGGGTATCGAGGCCTGGCGCACCCTGCTCTCCGGGCTCGGACACCAGGTCCCGATCCTGATCGAGAACACGGCCGGTGGCCGCAACGCCATGGCCCGTGAGCCCGCCCGGTTCGCGGCCCTGTGGGCCGGGCTGGCGGACCTCGAGGTCCCGCTGGGGGTGTGCCTGGACACCTGCCACCTCCACGCCGCCACACCCGAGGATCTGCTGACGTCGTTCGACCGGGTGCGGACCGCCGTCGGGCGCGTCGACCTGCTGCACGTCAACGACAGCCGCGACGAGCCCGGATCCGGCCGCGACCGCCACGCCAACCTCGGTGCGGGCACCATCGACCCCGAGGCGCTGGTCGAGGTCGTGCGCCGGGCTGACGCGCCGGTGGTGGTCGAGACGCCGGGCGGCACCAGCGGACAGGCCGGCGACCTCGAGTGGCTGCGCCAGCGGCTGACGATCGCCTCCCAGCAGCCGCCGGATCCCGCCTGAACCACCGTCGCCGTGCGGGACTCAGGCGTCGTTGGCGGCGACCGGGCCGGCGACCTCCGCGGTCGGCTCGGGACCCACCGCCCGCTCGGTGGGGAAGGCGGTCACCTCCCCACGCAGTTCTTCGATGACCGGGTCAAGAGCCAGCGCGAGCACAGCCTGGCCGCGACGTACGAGGTCGAGCAGTTCGGCATCGTCCTCGAGCAGCAGCACGCTGGCGCCGTCGGACACCAGGGTGGCCTCGGTCAGCGTGCGACCGCGGCGCTGGAGCTCCTCGACCGCGACGCGGACCTTCTGCAACGACACCCCCGTGTCCAGCAGTCTCTTGACGACGCGTAAGCGCACCACGTCGTCGAACGAGTACAGCCGCTGGGTGCCTGAACCCTCCGCTTGCTGGACCGAGGGCGAGACCAGCTCGGTGCGCGCCCAGTAGTCGAGCTGCCGGTAGGTGATGCCCACGATCTTGCATACCGTCGGCCCGCGGTAGCCCACGAGTTCCTCTCCTGCCTCTCCGACGTCGAGGCGGAGTTGGCCGCCCTCGTCGGCGCTGCGACGTCTGGCCACGTGCACATCCTCCTGGATCCACCTGCGCCTGGGGCGGGCGCTCGCGCGCCGGGTGGACCATCGCCGAGCCCGCAGGGGCTCCCCGTCGGCCGGACCCGGGAGTGCGACCCGGCCGTTGTTGCGGATCCCGTCACCCACGCGGTCGCGCTGCAGCTGCCCACCTCACGCTCCCGCGGTCGCGGAGCCTGCCGACCTGCCCGATCGGCACGCTCCGTTCTGGACGACATCCGTGGAACTTCCGAGTTGAGGCTAGGTCGGCGACGGGCAGGGTGTCAACGGTTGATCGACCCTGTGGTCACGGACTCAGCCTGTAGTACAGGGTGAGGCATGGGGCGCGTGGAGTCCCCTGAGGCGTACCGCAGCCGGTGCCGCGACGCATGCCGGCACCTGCGGTGCCGACGGGCAGGGGCTGAAGCCCTCCCCTTCGGCGAGCGCTTCGCGCACTCATCGCGCACTCATCGCGCTGTCGGGCGCCCACCGGCATGGGGCGGCCATCACCTCGTAGCGGCTACTTCTCGAAGTCCTCGGGACTGACTTCGTCGAGGAACTCGCGGAACTGGCGCACCTGCTCCTCGGCGTCGACGCCCTCCTCGCCCTCCACCTCGGAGTCGTCGATCTCGAGGCCGGCCTCGTCGAGAACCTCCTGGGCGGCGCGGATCGGGATCCCGTCGAGCCGACTGGCCAGCGCGATCGCGTCCGATGGGCGGGCCGACACGGTCCAGTTCTTCCCGGCCTGCTGCAGGTGCAACTCGGCGAAGAAGGTCCCGTCCTTGAGTTCGGTGACGTGCACCGCCTCAAGGGTGACGTCGAGTTCGGTGAGCACCCCGACGAACAGGTCGTGGGTGAGCGGACGGGGAGTCTGCACCCCCTGGAGGGCGAAGGCGATCGCCGTGGCCTCGACCGCCCCGATCCAGATCGGCAGGTAGCGGGTACCGGTCTGCTCCTTGAGCAGAACAATGGGCTGGTTCGCCGGCAGCTCGACGCGCACGCCGACGAGCTCCATCTCGATCACCACGACGCTCCTGATCGGCACCGGGACGAGGCTAGCGGAGCGACTGGTCCACGGTGGCGGCGCGCAGCGCGGCGTAGACGCCATCGGCGATGGCACGCCCGATGGCCGCACTGCCGGGTTCGAGGGCGGCCGGGGCGTCCTGGACCCGGGTCAGGGCCAGTTCGCCGTGCCGTTCGCCGTCGAGGCGCAGTTGCGCGAACCCCGGCTGCGGCCGTGGCCGGTCGGGCAGCACCAGCTCGAGTTCGACCTCGGCGGCGGCGGGCAGCGTCACGTCGGTCTCGGCCAGCACGTCGCGCACCGCGCCGCCGGCGACGACCAGCTCCAGCTCGGCGGCCAGCAGCTCACGGCGGGTGGTCGTCTGGGCGTGGTCGAGCAGCCGGCGCGCCTCGGTGAACCGGGCCGGGTCCTCCTCGGCACCGAGCAGCACGACCACCAGCTCGCGCTCGCCGCGCCGGGCGCTGGCGATCAGGCTCGGCCCGGCCGCGGTGGTGAAGCCGGTCTTGACTCCGGTCGCGGTGGGATCGATGAGCAGCAGCTCGTTGCGGGTCTCGACCCGACCCACGCCAGGCAGATCGACCTCGCGCAGTCCCAGCATCGGGCGTAGCCGGTCGTCGTCCAGCGCCGCACGCGCGATGGTGGCGAGGTCTCGGGCGGACAGCTGCTGGTCGTCGTCCAACCCACTGGCACTGGTCAGGCGCACATCGGTCAGCCCCAGGGATCGCGCGTCGTCCTCCATCAGCGCCACGAACCGCTCGGCGTCTCCGGCCACCTGCACGGCCAGCACTTCGGCGACGTCGTTGCCCGAGCGCACGATCAGCGCGGTGACCAGCTCCTCGATCGTCCAGACGTCCCCGGGTTCAAGGTCCAGCGAGGCCCCACCGACCGCGAGCACCTCATCGCCGACGGTGACTTCAGTCGCGGTCTGGGCACGCTCCACGACGGTGAGCGCGGTGAGCACCTTGATGGTGGAGGCGACCGGGCGCCGGCTGTCCACGTGCTCGCCGGCCAGCAGCTGCCCGGTGTCGGCGTCGAGGATCGCCCACGCTTCGGCGGCGGGCAGCGGGTCGGGCGGCAGGAAGGCGGCGGTGAGATCCAGCGCCGGCACCACCGGAGGCTCGAGGGCGAGAGCGAAGCTCGGCGCCGAGAGGACCAACGCCGCGAGCAGTCCCGACACCAGCAGCCGGGCTGCGGCCCAGACCCGCCGCGTGCTCGACGGGTGGGCTGCGTTGGGCGCGCAGCCGGGGTTCATCGGCGCAGGATGGCACGCAGCTCTCGGACCAGCAGCGCGCGGTGCAGGCGCACGCCGAGCTCTGCGAGCTGCTCGAGCTGTTCGGTGGCTGCCCGTCGGCTGTCGGGGTTGCGCTGACGCAGCTGCGCGGCGACCAGCTGCTCGGCCAGGGCCGCCTCACGGTCGGCGAACTGCCGGAACATCCGCAGGTGCCTCGGCTCGAGGCCCTGGTCGATGAGCGCCGCAACGAGCCGGACGACCGCGAGATCGTCGCCGTCGTGGACGGGTCCTGCGGCCAGCAGGCCGTGATCACGCAGATCGGCCAGGTCGCGCTCGGTGAGCCCGGCCGCGTCCGCGAGCTCGACCGCGGACAGCGCGACGTCGGTCAGCGGGGGTTCGAGCAGGCGACGATCCGGAGGTGCGACGCTGCCGGCGGCGGGCGTGGCCACCTCGGCGGCTGCGGTCGCATCCTCGGCCTCCTGCACGGGCAGGCCCGCATCGAGCCGGGCGAGCTCCTCCTTGATCACCTTGAGCGGCAGGTAGCGGTCGCGCTGCGCTCGCAGTACGTAGCGCAACCGGTCGGTGTCCTCGGAGGTGAACTTCCGGTAGCCGGACTCGGAGCGGTCCGGGGAGATCAGCCCCTCCGACTCCAAGAATCGGATCTTGGAGATGGTGATGTCGTCGAACTCGTCCTTGAGATGGTTCAGCACCTCACCGATGGTGTGTGTCCTCACGGGCGATGCCCCACCCCGCCGGCGGCGTCCTCACCGACGAAGAGAAGCTTGAAGCGTCCGATCTGCAGCTCGTCACCGGTGGCGAGTACCTGGTACTCGACCCGACGGGTGCCGATGTAGGTGCCGTTGAGGCTGCCCAGATCCCGCACGGCGATGCCCGTGGGCTCGCGGACGAACTCGGCGTGGTGGCGCGAGACGGTGACGTCGTCGAGGAAGATGTCGGTGTCGGGGTGGCGTCCCACGGAGGTCAGCTCGCGGTCGAGCAGGAAGCGCGAGCCCGACCCAGGACCGTGTACGACCACCAGCATGCCCATGCCGGGCGCGAGGGGCGGCACGTCGGCGAGCTCTCCCGCTTCGGGCTCGCCACCGACCGCCACCGGCTCGAACGATCCCGTGGTCGCATCCCGCGACCCGGGGGGAGGGTCGACCGGCGTGCCGCACACCGGGCAGAAGTTGGCCTCGGCCGGGAGCGGCTGACCACAGGCGCTGCAGGGCTTCATCGTCGCCTCCCGGTGGCGTCGGCAGCGGACCTTCGGTCGCTGCGACGTCACGACGAGGGTGAGGGTCACCGGGGGGTAACCCGCGGGCTCAGCCTAGACCCTGCGTCGGCCGGCCGCATCCGAGCTTGGGGACCGGTCAACCCTCGAGCAAAGCCTGGTACCCAGCCGCGTCGAGCAGCCCGTCGAGCTGATCGCGATCCGCGGGCGCGAGCGCGACCAGCCAACCGGCACCATACGGGTCTTGGTTGACGAGTTCGGGCTGCTCGTCGAGCCGATCGTTGCGGGCGACGACCCTCCCCGAGACCGGGGCATAGAGATCGGAGACCGACTTGGTCGACTCGACCTCCCCGAAGGGCTGTCCCTGCTCGACCTCGGCGTCGAGGCTGGGCAGGTCGACGTAGACGACGTCGCCGAGCTGCTCCTGGGCGTGAGCGGTGATACCGATGACGATCACCGCGTCATCGTCGCGTACCCACTCGTGCTGGTCGGTGTAGCGCAGGTCGTCGGGCGTTGGGTGCGCCACGCGGATCGCTCCTCTGCGAGGGCCTCGGCTGCGTCAGGCGGTGTGACGCCGATGAGCCTACCGCTCGGCCCGAGCGGGCAGGCTGTCGAGCACGGTGCGCGCGTAGCCCAGCGCGGACACGTAGTGCAGCACGATGCTGACGGCGAACACTGCCCAGCTGATCACCTCGATGACCGGGTCGGGGGCCCCCGCCCCTTCCCCGACGACCGCGGCGAGCAGGAAGCCGACCAGCGCGAACATCAGCCCGAAGGTGGAGACCTTGCCCACCCGTGTGACCTCGGGGGTCCGGGCGCCGCGCAGCAGCAGCACGCCCCCCACCAGGGTCACCAGCCCGTCACGCAGCAGCAGCACCACGATCGCCCACAGCGGCACGATCCCGGCGACCACGAACCCGACGCCGACCACGATGAACAGCGCCCGGTCGGAGACCGGATCCAGCAGTGCCCCCAGTCGGCTGACCTGGTCGAGGCGCCGTGCCAGGTAGCCGTCGAGCCAGTCGGTCGCCGCGAACACCGCCAGCAGCACCAACGCGCGCGTCTCGCGGCCGCCGACCAGGTCGAGGTAGATCAGCGGCAGGGCCGCCAGCCGTGCCAGCGAGATCACGTTGGGCACGGTGAGCACGGCATCGCTGACCGCCGCGGGCTCGTCCCCGCCGCCGATGTCGAAGACGCGCACGGACCTCCCTGACGGCCGGCGCCGGGCGCCCCGGTAGGGCGCCCGGCGGTGACGGTGGTCGGGCTGGCCGGACTTGAACCGGCGACCCCTCGCCCCCCAGACGAGTGCGCTACCAAACTGCGCCACAGCCCGGTGCTGCCTCGCACGGTACCGCGCGGGACGTGGTCTGGCCGGTCGGACCGGCCGCGGGGGTTGGCGAGACCGGCTGGCGGTCTCGACCGCCGCACGCTACCCGCTGCGACCCCCTGGCGGCAACCAGGGGCTCAGCGGCGCCGACGCGGAGCCGGCGGACGGTCGTCGATGCGCAGGGGCACCCCCGTGAAGTCGTGGGCGGCACGCAGTTCGCGCTCGAGGTAGCGACGGTAGGCGTCGGGAAGCCGGCCGTTGGCGAAGACCACGATGTGGGGCGGGGCGGTCCCGACCTGGGTGGCATAGCGGATCTTGAGGTGGCGCTGCCCCTGCCGGGGTAGCGGGTGACGCTCGACCGCGTCGGCGACCAGACGGTTGAGCTCGTGGGTCGTGATCCGGCGACGGTGATTGTCGCGGACCAGCCGCAGGGCAGCCAGCACGCGGCGCAACCCGCGTCCGGTGAGCGCGGAGACGTTGATCCGAGGGGCCCACGCCGCGAAGGCCAGGAGACGGTCCAGCTCGCGCTCGAGGTCCACCCGCCGATCGCCGTCGAGGGCATCCCACTTGTTGAGCACCAGCACCACGCCGCACCCGGCGTCGCGGAGCTCGGCAGCCAGCCGCTGGTCCTGCTCGCCCAACGGCTCACTGGCATCGAGGATGAACAGCACCAGGTCCGACTGCGCGATCGCCGCACGGGTCCGGTCGACCGAGTACAACTCGGTGTCCTCGCCGTGGCGGTAGCGCCGCCGCAGGCCGGCGGTGTCGACGAACACCCACGGCTCACCGTCGAGCTCGACCATGGTGTCCACGGCATCGCGGGTGGTGTGCGCCACGGCGTCGACGATCGAGCGCTCCTCCCCCGCCAGGCGGTTGAACAACGAGGACTTGCCCACGTTGGGCCGGCCGACGAGCGCAACCCGCGGCACCTGCGAGGTGTCGGGCACCGCCACCTCACCGACGGGCAGGCCCGCCACGACCTCGTCGAGCAGGTCCCCGACCCCACGCCCGTGCCGGGCCGACACCGCGTGTGGCGTCCCGAGCCCGAGCCGGTACAGCTCGTGGGCCAGGGGCTCCTGACGCTCGCCGTCGACCTTGTTGGCCACGACCAGCACCGGCACCCCACCGCGGCGCAACTGCCGGGCGTAGCGCTCGTCGTCGTCGAGAACCCCGACGGTGGCGTCGACCACCAGCAGCACGAGGTCCGCGGTCTCGATCGCGGCCTCGGCCTGCGCCACGATCCGCGCGGCCATGCCCTGCGCCCCGTGTTCCCAGCCACCGGTGTCGATCACGACGAATGGCGTCCCGGTCCAAGCCGCGAGGTGCTCGGTACGGTCGCGGGTGACTCCGGGTCGCTCCTCGACGATCGTGACGCGGGCACCGAGGATCCGGTTGACCAGGGTGGACTTGCCGACGTTGGGCCGGCCGACGACGGCCACTCGGGGCAGGGCGCGGTGGCCGCGCACCGGATCCTGCGCCGCGTCGGCCGGGACGGCGTCGGCCGGGACGGCGTCAGCGACGGCGCCGGCCGCTGACCAGGCCCGCGCCACGATCTCGCCGACGACCTCCTCGAAGGCGAGATCGGTGGTGTCGAGCACCCAGGCGTCCTCGGCCTGGATCAGGGGGGACACCGCGCGACCGGCGTCGGCCTGGTCGCGGGCACGGATCGCCTCGGCCAGCGCCTCGAGGTCGTGCTCGCCGTGACCGAGCTGCTCGGCGCGGCGCCGGGCACGCTCCTCGGGCGAAGCCGTCAGGAAGACCTTGAGGTCGGCCTCGGGCAGCACCACCGTGCCGATGTCCCGGCCCTCGACCACTCCCCCGGCCCCGACTGCTGCGCGCTGGCTCGGCACGAGCGCCTCACGGACCTTGGCGTGAGCGGACACCGCCGATACGGCGGCGGTCACCGCCTCACCGCGGATCTCGGTCTCGACGTCCTCACCGTCGAGCCAGGCGCGCTCGTCACGCCAGCTGATGTCGGCGGCAACGACCACCCGAGCACACGCCACCGGGTCATCGGGCGCGACCCCGGCGCGCAGGCAGGCCAGCGTGGCCGCCCGGTACATCGCCCCGGTGTCGAGGTGGGTGACACCAAGCGCCTCAGCGACCGCCCGCGACACCGTCGACTTGCCCGCTCCCGCTGGGCCATCGATGGCCACGACCGGTCCCCCGGCCCCCGGATCGTTGGCGTTCGGGTCGGCGGGCATGCGGGCCTCCTGGGTCGGGGTCGGACGGGTCGGGGTCGGACGGATCGGGCGGTGGCAGGTCAACCGGCGTCGAGCACCTCCACCCGACCCCCGAGCCCTCGAAGGTCGGCGAGGAACGTCGGGTAGGAGGTCGCCACCGCCTCGAACCCGGTGATCTCCACCGCCGCCGTGCCCAGCACCCCGGCGATCGCCGCGGTCATCGCGATGCGGTGGTCGCCGTGCGCTTCGACGATCCCGCCGCGCGGGCGCTGCTGACCCGCCACACGGTAGCCGTCCGCCCGCTGCTCGACGTGGATGCCGAGCGCGCCGAGCGCCGCCGCGAGTACCGAGATGCGATCGGACTCCTTGACCCGCAGCTCGGCGGCGTCCGCCACCTCGAGCCCGTCGCGGCTCAGCGCCCCGGCCACCGCGAGCACCGGCAACTCATCGATGGCATCCACCACCAACCGACCGTCGAGCGCCGCACCCGTCAGGCTCGCGGGTGCGGCCGTCAGGGTGGCCACCGGCTCGCCGGCCCGTTCACCGGTGAGCGTGCTGCCAACCTCCGCCCCGAGCCGGCGCAGAGCCCCCACCACCCCCATCCGGGTCGGGTTGGCGCACACGCCACGGACCTCGATCGATCCCGCCCCGGCTGCGGCTGCCACGAGCCAGAATGCCGCGGAGGACGGATCGCCCGCGACCGCGACGGGGGCCGCACGCAGCGCACCGGGTTCGATCGTGACGGCCTCGTGGCCGTCCTCATCGAGCCGCGAGCTCACCGGGTGCCCGAGGTAGGCCAGCAAGCGCTCGGTGTGGTCGCGGGAGGGCAGCGGCGAGATCACGGTGGTGGGACCCTGGGCCCGCAGCCCGGCCAGCAGCACACACGACTTGACCTGCGCGCTGGCCACCGGGCTGCGGTACACGACCCCGCGCAGGTCCCCCCCGTGCACGACAACCGGCGGCAGCCGTCCACCCCCTCGGGCTTCCACCCGCGCCCCCATCGCCCGCAACGGTACGGCCACCCGCTCCACCGGCCGGCGGCGCAACGAGGCGTCACCGCTGAGCACGTGCAGGCCCTCGATCCCGGCGACCACCCCGCACAGCAGCCGCAGCGAGGTCCCCGAGTTGCCACAGTCCAGGACGTCCGAGGCCTCCCCGAGCGGACCCTCAACCTCCCCCTCCAGTTGACCGTGAGTGTCGGTGGCGAGATCGACTCGCGCCCCCAGCCGCCGAAGGGCCTCGGCAGTCGCCGCAACGTCCCCACTGGGCGCGAGCCCCGCGACCGGCACGGTCTCGCCGACAAGAGCCCCGAGCAGCAGGGCTCGGTGGCTCAGCGACTTGTCCCCCGGCACCCGCACGTTCCCCGACAACCCGCTGGGGTGGATGCGAACCCGATGCACGGGCGTTGGATGGGAAACGGTGGGTGTCGGCACGGCGGGCTCGCTCACGAGTCGGAGGCGGGCGGTGGTCGCGGTGCCGCCCCGCACGCAGCCTGCCACTCCCGGCCTGCCCCCGCCATTCCACGGCTCCCGGGTCAGGCTCGCTCGCGTCGGGATCAGTCACGTGGGGCGGTCCCCGGATCCACCTCCTCGAGGTGGACGGGCAGACCGCGCTGGTGCAGGGCCCGGCGGCCTCGCTCGGCGTCGCGCGCCGCGATACGGACGAGCAGCACCCCACGCCGGCCCTCGGCAGCATGCCGCATGGCCACGTCCTCGACGTTGATCCCCGCCTCGCCGAGCGCGGTGGTGGCCACCGCCAGCGATCCCGGACGGTCGGCCAGCCCGACCACCAGATCGACCGCCGGGCCGGGCGCGCCCTTCTCGACCAGACGCCGCCGCGCGGCGCTCGCCCGCGACAGCACGGCCCGCAGCTCAGCGTCCTGCCCCCTGTCGAGTGCGGTGCGCAACGTCCCGAGCCGGGCCGTGAAGGCATCGAGCGCCTCGAGTACCGCCTCGCGGTTGCCGGTGAGGATCCCGAGCCACAGCGCCGGGTCGGAGGCGGCGATGCGGGTCGTGTCCCGGAAACCACCGCCCGCCACCGCCAGCACCGCCTCGCCCACCGTGTCCACCGCGTCGCCGGCGACATCCGCCAGGACCGAGGCGACCACCTGGGGCAGGTGGCTGACCAGCGCGACCAGCTCGTCGTGACGCTCGGCCGGCAGCGCCAGCACGCGGGCGCCGAGTGAACGCAGGAAGGCCGCCAGCCGACGCAGGATCTCGTCGTCGGTGATCGCACTCGGGGTCAGGATCCACGTCGCCGCCGCGAACAGCTCCGGATCGGCGGCGTCCGGTCCACTGCGTTCACTACCGGCCATGGGATGGCCCCCCACGAACCGGTGCGGTCCCCCCGACCTCAACGTCAATCTCGACTCGACATTTAGTATCAAGTGATACTTGAGGCTTGCAACATCGGTGAGGATCGCGTCTGGGGGAGCGTGTTCGGCCACCTGCTCGATGACCTCGGGGACCACCTGCGCGGGGGTGGCCACCACGACCAGGTCGGCGTCGCCCACCGCGCCCGCCACGGTGGGCGCCACCCGGTCGGCCAACCCGAGCGCGGCCAGCCGCTTCCGAACGGACGCTTCGGCGTCGGTGACCGTGACCCGGGCCGCGCCCCGGGCCCGGACCGCCGCGGCGAACGACCCCCCCACCAGTCCACCGCCCACCACCGCGACGCGGTGCAGGTCGCCGGCGGTCATTCGGGCAGATCGGTGCGCAGCTGGCGCGCCGCGTGCAGGTAGACGTGCCGGAGCTGACGCGGAGTCCGGGTCGTGTAGGCGTGCACCAGTAGCCGGATGCAACGCTCGATGCCCCCGTCGATGCCCAGCTCCCTGGCGCACAGCAGCGGCACGTGGGTGATCCCGGCCTCCCGGGCCGCCTCCGCCGGGAAGGCACTGCGAACGTCGTCGGTGGCGGTGAACACGATCGAGATGAGATCCTCCTCGTCGAGTTCGTTGCGCGCCAGCAGCTGCGCGATGAGCTCCCCGGTGCGCTCGAGCACGTGGCTGCGCTCGTCGAGGTCCAGCGTCGTGGCCGCCCGCAGCGCCCGGACCCGCGGTTCAGCGCTCATCGCGCGAGCTCCTCACCTGTCGACGAGCGTCCCGTTCGTCCCGGCTGACCCGGCGGGGATCGGGTCCGCGGGCCGGAGGTCGGCTCTGGGTCCCGGCGGTCGCGTGCAACGCGCTGATCTCGACCGGGGTCAGCATGCGCCATTTGCCCTGACGCAGCTCACCGAGCTCGATGCCACCGAATGCGACCCGTGCGAGCCGTTCGACGTTGAGGCCCAGCGCCCCGAACATGCGCCGTACCTCACGCTTGCGACCCTCGGTCATCACGATCTCGACCAAGGCCTTGCCCCGTGCTTCCTCGACCACACGGATTCTCCGCGCCCGGGCGGGGCCGTCCTCGAGCTCCACCCCGTCGCGCAGCGCCTGGAGGGCACGCTTGCGCACCGGACCGGGGACCAGGGCCAGGTAGGTGCGCTCCACCTCGAAGGAGGGGTGCAGGAGGCGGTGGGCGAGTTCCCCGTCGTTGGTGAGCAGCAGCAGCCCCTCGGTGTCCTGATCGAGCCGACCGACCGGGAACAGGCGCTGGGGCAGGTTGACCAGGTCGAGCACGGTCGGCCGGCCCCCCGGGTCGTCGGCGGTCGTGACCACGCCCGGTGGCTTGTTGAGCAGGACGTACACGCGGTCGGGGTCCACGTTGATCCGCTCCCCGTCGACCTCGACGCGGTCGTGCTCGGCGCGGACCTTCTGGCCGAGGTGGGCGACCTCGCCGTTGACCGTGACCCGGCCTTCGACGATGAGCTGCTCGCAGGCACGACGCGAGTCCACTCCGGCCGCAGCCAGCACCTTCTGCAGACGTTGCTCAGCCATCTTCGGACTCCTCGCCGGGTCGAGGCTCGCCGGGTCCTGCGGCGACGGCGGCGCGCAGGCGTTCGACGGCGTTGCGAGCCGCCTGGTCGAGTCGGTCGGTGAGCTGGTCCATGTCCGGACCCTCGTCGCGGTGGGTGGGAGCGGCCGGCGGCGGCAGCAGGTCGTCATCGGGTTCCGGGCCACTGGTGGCCCCGGCGGCGGAGAGCCGGCGGCGGATCTCGCGCAGCGCGTGCAGTTCGGGCTCGTCGGGGGCAGGGGGCTCGGGCAGGAACTGGGTCAGGTCGGGCAGTTCGTCGAGTTCGTCGATCCCGAGCCGCTCGAGCAGCAGCCCAGTGGTGCCATACAGCACCGCCTGGCCGGGCCCGGGATCACGCGCCACCTCCGCGACCAGGCCACGGGCGACCAGGGAACGCACCGCACCGTCGGGGTTGACGCCTCGGATGTCGCCGATCGCCTGCCGGCTGATCGGCTGCTTGTAGGCGATGATCGCCAGGGTCTCGAGAGCTGCCTGGGTGAGACGTCCCGTACGACCCGCCAGCGCCCAACGCTCGAGGACCGGGCGCGCGAGCGCCGCGGAGTACATCCGCCAGCCGCCTGCCGAGTGGCGGATCTCGATGCCGCGGGCTGCCGCGACGTAGTCCGCGGCCAGCGCCTCGACCTCGGCCAACACGACCTCCTCCGACTGCTCGAGCACCTCGGCGAGCACCGGCACCCCGATCGGCTCCTCGGTCAGGAACAGCAGGGCCTCGAGCCCGGCGCGCAGGACTTGGTGGGGGTCGAAGCCGTCGGCGGTGGGACTCGGCTGGGTGCTCACGTCAGCTCCTTCCCCACCG
This sequence comes from Nitriliruptoraceae bacterium, assembly GCA_007134165.1. Taxonomy (GTDB): domain Bacteria; phylum Actinomycetota; class Nitriliruptoria; order Nitriliruptorales; family Nitriliruptoraceae; genus SKJO01. The sequence goes on from SLLJ01000221.1 coordinate 13,283, forward strand.
TGTCGAACTCGTCGTCGTCGAGTACGGCGAGATCCGTGCCACCGTCACGGCGGGCCACGCGCAGGGGCTGGTGATGGTCGACCTGCTCGAGGGCGACGTGACCGAGCTTGAACAGCTCGAGCAGGGCGAGGAACAGCACCACCCGTTCGCTGCGGGCCCGCTGCCCGCTCAGCTCGCGGAAGCTGCGCTCACCACCGCCCGCCGGCAGCAGGCCGAGCACGATACCGGCGGCTTCTCGGATCGTCAGGTAGCTGCGGCGGATGTGCCCGAGGTCGACGGGTTCCTCGGGCAGAGGGTGCAGGACCACGGCAGCCAACCGGGCGAGCCCGGCCGCGTCGATCGGTAGGGGTGCCTCGGGGGTGAGCCGCTGCAACCACGGCTCCAGGGGCTGCTCGCGCGGCAGCTGCCAGGCGTGCTGCGACAGCCGGTGGTCGAGCATGCGGGCCACGTCCCGAAACGCCCGATACTCCAGCAGCCGGGCGTAGAGCACGTCACGGGCCTCGCCGAGCAGATCGTCGAGCTCCTCGCGCTCCTCGGCCGGGAGCAACCGGGCCGCCTTGAGCTCGATGAGGGTGGCCGCGACGACCAGGAATCGGGTCGCGGTCTCCAGGTCGAGCTCCTCGAGTTGGCGTTCGAGGTGGGCGAGGAAGTCGGCGGTGATCTCGGCCAGGTCCACCTCGGCGACGTCGAGCTTGCGCTGGGCGATCAGGCCCAGCAGCAGGTCGAAGGGGCCTTCGAAGACCTCCAACGTGACCTGGTAGCTCATCGTCTTCCGGCGTTCGTCGGACACAGGATCGTCCGAGCCTAACGCGCAGACGCAGCGGGGCGAACCGTGGCTCACCCGGGAGCGACGAACCCCGTTCCGCCGGGATCCGACACCGCCGGCGGTGTGGGGGGGCCGGAGGGTGTGGGGGGGCCGGAGGGTGCGGGCGGGCCGGGGGGCGCGGGCGGGCCGGTCGGCACCGGCGGCGGGGACGAAGGACGGGCAGGGTCCAC
>SLLJ01000156.1 GCA_007134165.1 Nitriliruptoraceae bacterium
ACACCCGGTCCTCGTCGAGCCAGGCGACGCCGGCCACGAGCCGTTCGGCGCCTGCTGCCGCTTGTGCGTCTGTAGTACCTGGACGTTGTGTGTGTCGAGGGTGATGGTGCGGCGCGATGCGCTGCTCCTCGGCGCCCTCGCTGACCGCGTCCCTCCACGGCAAGACCGCCAGGAGACCGCGGAGACGCTGCTGGCGGAGTGCCACGAGCTCGCCGACCGGCTCGACCCGCAGATCGGTCCGTTGTCCGCCTGGGTGGCACTGGCCGAGGCCGGACACGCACGTGCCACCGGCGCCGCCGATGCGGTCGAACGTTGGGCGACAGCGGTCGAGCGCTGTGACGAGTTGTCGCTGGTCTACCACACGGCCGACGCCCGCTACCGGCTCGCGCAGGCGCTGCTCGACCACGACCGCCGTGACGAGGCAGCAGCACCCTTGCGGGTGGCGGCTGCCGTCGCCCGCGAGCTGGGTGCCGCCCCGCTCGAACGTGATGTCGTCGACCTCGCCCGGCGTGCCCGCATCGACCTCGGCGACGAGCGACCGTCAGACGACACCGACGATCGCCTCGGCTCGCTCGTTGATCCGGTGCATGGTCGTGGACACCGCATAGAGCACCAGCCACCCACCAAGGGCGCCCTAGGCTCGCGATGACCCTCGCAGTCGGACGAGACCGGACCAAGCATCAGGACCGGAAGCTCCCGTCGAGACTCATCTCGAGCAGGTCCGGTGTCGTGCCAGCAGGCCAGCGCAACTCTTGCTCGTGGCCTTCCACGACCGCCGCGGCCACGAAGCCCGCATCGGGTGCCAGATCGTGCACCGACCAGACGGCGGCCAGTGCGGGGTCACCGTCGATCGCGAGCAGCGCCGGCGGTGCGCGAGAGCTGACCTCGACGCTCTCCAGCGCCCGGCTCAGCCCCGCACCGACCGCCTTCACGTAGGCTTCCTTCACCGTCCAGCCGCGCAGGACCGCGGCGTCAAGCTCGCCACGCGGACAGGCGGCGAGTGCAGCGCGCTCACGGGGCGAGAAACACAGGTCCGCGAGTCCCTCGGCCTCTGGCAGGGCGCGGCGGGCCTCCACGTCGACGCCGATCCGACGTCCCCGCGCGAGCGCGTAGAGGCCTAGTCCGTTCGAGTGGGACCAGCTCACCGTCACCGGGGGATCGCCGCTCGGAACGGCGAGCTCGGGCTTGCCGTGGGGGCCGTAGGAGAAGGCCAAATCGGCTGGGGCGCAGTCGACGTAGCGTGCGAGCAACAGACGCAACAGCCCGCGACGGGCCACGAACCGGTCACGGACATGCGCGAAGGCGAAGGCACCGGCCCGACGGCGCTCGTCGACCGACAGAATGCCGGCGAGCCTCCCGAGGGCTGCTGTGGCCGACTCGAGATCGAGCCGCCAGACGTGCACGTCCGGCCTGTCGAGCGGGATCACGCCGTCACCGCCTGCAGTTCGTCGAGGCAGGCGCCCAACTGGGCGGCGAGGGCAACGACGTGGGGTTGCCGCAGCATCGTGTAGTGGTTGCCGGCGACCACGTGGCGTGTGACCCCGCCGCCGGCATGCTCCCCCCAGGCGGACGCGTTGTCCGTGGCCGAGTCGCCGCTGCGGTCTCGTGCCTCGAACAGTGTGAGCCGTCCGGCGTAGTGACGGGGGACGTGCGCACGCATCGCCTGCAGGTTGTGGGTCAACACCCGCAGGTGGCGGCGCAGCTCAGGCATGCCCATGTCCGGTGGGAGCAGGCCGGTTGCTCGTGGCTGCTCCAGCAGACAGGTCAGCTGCGCGTCCGGATCGAGCTGCCAGAAGTCGTCGGCCGACACCGTCAGCTGATCCGGGGAGAGCCCGATGTCCTGAGCGAAGCGGTGCAGCAGGACACCCTGGTCCGGGTGCGCGGGCTCGGCAAGCGCCGGGCTGTGAGGGGTATCGAGCAGTGCGAGGAACGCGACGTGCTCGCCCGCTGCCTCGAGCTGGCGGGCCATCTCGAACGCGATCATCCCGCCCATCGACCAGCCGCCGAGCAGATACGGGCCGGTGGCCTGCAACTCGCGCAGGGCAGCGACGTAGTTCGCCGCCATGTCCTCGATCTGGTCATGTGGTTGCTCGCCTGCGCGCAGTCCGACCGCTTCGAACGCGTAGAAGGGCCGTGCGGCCCCCATGGCGCGGGCCAGCTCGACGTAGCAGAAGACCGTGCCGCTGACGGGGTGGACCCACACGAACGGACGCTCGTCGCCTCGCGGCTGCAGGGCGACCAGCGGCGAGCCGGGACGGTCCTGCGCGCGCAGCAGGCATGCCAGCCGTTCGATGGTGCGTTCTGCGATCAGGCTGGAGACGGGTAGGTCGGCGCCGAAGGCGGCACGGATGCGCGCGGTGGCGCGCATGGCGAGCAGGGAGTGGCCGCCGAGGTCGAAGAAGTCGTCGGTCACGCCGACTGGGCAACCCGGGAACAGACCCTCCCAGATCTGGACCAGGCGCAGCTCCACCGGATCGCGGGGGGCCGCAGGCTCGCTCGGCGGGCCGGAGCCCGGTCCGTGCGGGGCATCTCCCGCACGCTCGTGAGCCTCGTGAACGAGCCGCTCTCGGTCGACCTTGCCGCTCGCGGTGCGGGGGAGGTCATCACGCAGCAGGATCGAGCTCGGCAGCATGTAGTCGGGCAGACGGTCGGCTGCGTGGCGGTGCAGGTCCGCCACGTTCGCATGGTCACCGGCGACGGTTGCGAACGCGACGAGGCGCCGGTCGCCTGGCGCGGGCTCGCAGGCGACGACCGCGACTTCGCGGATCCCGGCATGCTCGTGAAGCGCGGCCTCGACTTCGCCGGGCTCCACCCGAAAGCCGCGCACCTTCACCTGCTGGTCGGCGCGGCCAAGGAACTCGATGTTGCCATCGGGGCGCCACCGGCCGAGGTCGCCGCTGCGGTACAGGCGTGCGCCGGGCGTGCTGTGCCACGGGTGCGAGATGAATCGCTGAGCGGTGAGGTCCGGCCGGTCGAGGTAGCCGCGGGCAAGGCCGGCGCCACCGATGCACAGCTCGCCGACCGCCCCGATCGGCACGGGCTGGAGGGCGTCGTCGAGGATGTGCACCGTCGCGTTGGCGATCGGCCGCCCGATGGGCGCGATCGTTGGCTCGGCAGTCGGACCGCAGCGCCAGTGCGTCGTTTCGATCGTGGCCTCGGTCGGTCCGTAGACGTGGTGCAGCTCCACTGGCAGCCGGGCGAGGAGACGCTCCTGCAGCTGGGTGGCAAGCGGCTCCCCCCCGCAGATCACCCGTCGGAGCGCCTGGCAGCGGTCGAGCTCGGGCTCGTCGACCAGGGCCTCGAGGACGGCGGGCACCGCTTGGAGCACTGTGACGGCCTCGTCGGCGACGAGCCGCACGAGGGCCGCGCTGTCGCTTGCGGTGGTTGGCGGCGCCATCAGGACGCGGGCGCCCGCCGTGAGGGGGCCGAACAGCTCCCAGACAGAGGGGTCGAACGTGAGAGGGGTGCGCTGGAGGACGGTGTCGGTCACAGTCAACGGGATCGCATGCTGGCGCCAACGCAAGTGGTTGCAGACGGCGCGGTGCTCGACCATGACGCCCTTCGGTGTGCCCGTCGAGCCTGACGTGTAGATGACGTAGGCGAGATCGCGGGGGCCCACCCCGGTGCGGGGAGCTTCCTCTTCCCCGGGGGCCGTATCCTCCCAGGCGCCGTCGATCGCGACGACCGGAGCGCGAGTCGCCGGCAGGCCGCTCTGCAGCCGCTGCTGCGTCAGCACTGCGGCGGCGTTGGCGTCCTCGAGCTGGAACCGCAGGCGGTCCGCAGGATAGGTCGGGTCGAGAGGCAGGAAGGCGCCGCCGGCCTTGAGCACCGCGAGGGTCGCGACGAGGACATCCGTCGAGCGTTGCATGCAGACGCCGACGATTCGTTCGGGACCCACGCCGAGGGCACGTAGGTGGTGGGCGAGACGGTTGCTTCTGCGTTCGAGCGCGGCGTAGGTGAGCGAGACGTTGGCGGAGGCCGCCGCCACGGCGTGCGGGGTCGACTGGACCTGGGCCGCTACGAGCTCGTGCAGGCACTGGGATGCGCCGAAGTCCACGGCGGTGTGGTTCCACTCCACGACCACCCGGTGACGTTCGTCCGGGGTCATGAGCGGAAGCTCGGACAGCCGGCGGTCGGGGTCGGCCACGACGCCCTCGAGCAGGATGCGCAGGTGCTCGAGCATCCTTCGGACCGTGGCGCGATCGAAGCGGTCCGCGTTGTACTCGAGGACGCCACGCAGCCGCTCGCCGGTGTCGAGCAGCAGCGCGAGATCGGTGACCGCCGTACCACTCTCGACGTCGACGGGGCGCAGGTCGAGCCCGGCCACGCGCAACTCTGGCAGGCGCGCGTTGTGCAGGACGAGCATGGCCTCGAACAGTGGTTCGGGGCCGCCACCGCGCGCGGCCCGTACCGCCTCGACCACCCGCTCGAACGGCACGTCTTGGTGTTCGAACGCGTCGAGAGTCGCGGTGTGCGTGCGCTTCAGCAACTCCCTGAACGTTGGATCACCTCCGAGGTCGCCACGCAGCACGAGCGTGTTCATGAAGCAGCCGACGACCGTCTCGGCCTCCGGGTCACGGGTGGTGACGGGGGTGGCCACGCACACGTCGTCCTGGCCGGAGTAGCGCCGCAGCAGTGTCTGGAATGCTGCGAGGAGCGTCGTGAACAGCGTGACCCCCTCGGTGCGGCTGAGCTGCTCGAGGGCGGCGGACACCTCAGAGGTGAGTGCGAAGGGCTCATGCCCCCCGCGACGGGGCGTGTGCGCCGCATCGGCGGCCGGTAGCCCGCGCAGAGATCCTCCAGGTCCCGGCATGCGCAGCCGGGTCTGCGCGCCAGTGAGCGTGCGGGTCCAGTAGTCGAGCTGGGTCGAGACGAGGTCGTCGTCGAGGCGTTCGTGTTCGCGCCGCACGTAGTCGACGTAGCGGAACGCCGGCGGTGGCAGGTCCGCTGGGCGCTGCGCGCTGGACGCCTCGTACAACGCCGCGACCTCCCGTGCGAACCAGTTCATGGACCAGGCGTCGCAGGCGATGTGGTGCACCACGAGCAGCAGTACGTGCTCGTCGGGCGCCAACCGGAACAGCAGCACGCGCACCGGCGGGCCGTGTTCGAGGTCGAAGGGGCGGCGGATCTCCGCCGTCGCTCGGCGCTGCAGCTCGGCTTCGCGCTCGTCGAGCGGCTGGTCGCTGAGGTCCGCGACGGGCAGTGCAAGCCGCACCGCCGGCGCGAACGTCTGCGCCGGCTCACCGTCCGTGTCCTGAAAAGTCGCCCGCAGCACCTCGTGCCGCTCGACAGCGGCGTTCAGGCTGCGTTCGAGGGCCGCTGCGTCGAGGGGCCCGGCAAGCCGCGCGGCGGTGGGGATGTTGTAGGCCGGATTGTCCGGTTCCAGGCAGTGCAGGAACCACAGCCGGCGCTGTTCGAAGGACAGGGGATACGCCTCGTCGTCGTCGCCGGCGGCGTCGGTATCGGAGTCCGGTGCTGCGTCGGAGAGCCGATCGAGCACCGCGCCAGCCAGATCGCGTGCGCTCGCGCCCTGCAGGATCCTCACGACGGGGACCCGCACCTTGAGGTCGGTCTTGAGCGCGGTGGTCAACTCGACGGCCATGAGGGAGTCGAAGCCCAGCTCGGGCAGCGGCCGGTCCGGGTCCACCCGATCCGCGGTTCCGCCGAGGACTCGTGCGACCTTCCCGACGACGTAGCGCTCGAGCGCCGCCCGGCGCTCCTGCGGCGCCGCGTCGTCGAGCAGCGCGAGCGGCGTCGCATCGGCGTCTGTCACCTCTCGGCCGCCGTCGTGCTCGGCAGCGGTCGCAAACGGCAGGAAGCGCCGGGAGGACGTGAGTGCGGGGTTGGTCGCCGTGACGATGGGCCAGTCGATGCGGGCGGCGATCACGTATGGCCTGTCGCGCCGCAGCAGTGCGCCGAGGGTGGCCACGGCCTGCTCGGGTGTGAACCCCACGAGTCCGCCGCGGAACACGTACTCGGCGACCTCCGGGTGCCGAGCGACGTAGCCGACATCCGCTAACGCCCCCCAGCCCACGGTGAGTGCCGGCAGCCCGCGCGCCTGCCGGTGGGTGGCCAGCGCGTCGAGGAAGGCGTTGGCGGCCGCGTAGTTGCCCTGCAGCGGGTGCCCGAACACCGACGCGAGCGAGGAGAACAGGACGAAGAAGTCGAGCGGCTCGGCGGTCGTCAACCGGTGGAGGTTCCACGCACCGGCCACCTTCGGCTCGAGCACGCCGCGGAAGCGCTCCCGGTCGAGGCGGCCGAGCACGTCGTCGTCGAGCACCATCGCCGCGTGCACGACCCCCCGCAGGGGAGGCAGCTCCGCCCGGATGCGAGCGAGCACCCGCGCGACGTCGTCTGCGTTGCCGACGTCACCCTGCACGACGACGACCCGGGCGGACGCGCGCAGGGCCTCGAGCCCGGCGCCGTCGTCCTTGGGCCTGCCCGACCGGCTCATCAGCACGACGGTGCGCGCCCCCTGGCGCACGAGCCAGTCGGCGACGGCGAGCCCGAGGCCGCCGAGGCCGCCGGTGATGAGGTAGGTCCCCTCCGCCTGGCACAGCGCGGGCTCCCGCTCGGGGCTGACCGGATAGTGCGTCTCGTCGACGGTCAGGACCACCTTGCCGATGTGTCGGGCCTGCGCCATCAGGCGGAAGGCCTGCTCGGCTTCACCCAGGTCGAAGACCGTGTACGGCACGGGGGTGTAGCGCCCGTCGGCGAGCTGCTGCATGACGTCGAGCAGCAGGCGCTTTGCGCGCTCGGGCTGGTCGAGCGCGAGCTGGATGAGATCGACGGCGGTGTAGGTCAGGTTCCGCTGGAAGGGCGCAAGCCCGACTTGGGCGTCGTCGTAGATGTCGCGCTTGCCGAGCTCGACGAACCGGCCGTAGGGGCGCAGCAGGTCGAGGCTGGCCCGCATCGCCTCGCCGGCCAGTGAGTTCAGCACGACGTCCACGCCGTGCCCGTCGGTGCGCTGGCGGACCTCGTCGGCGAAGTTGAGCGACCGGGAATCCAGGACGTGCTCGATTCCCAGTGAGCGGAGGTGGTCGCGCTTCTCGGGGGTGCCGGCGGTCGCGAAGACCTCCGCCCCGACCCGCTCGCAGCACTGTATGGCGGCGAGCCCCACCGCACCCGCGGCCGAGTGGATGAGGACCCGCTCTCCGGGTTCGACGCGGGCCACGTGCCGCAACGCGTAGTCCGCGGTGACGAACGCGGTCGTGACCGATGCGGCCTCGGCGAACGTGAGCGCTGCGGGCTTGGGCACCGTCAGGCTCGCACGGGCAAGGACCCGCGAGCCGTGCGAGCCCCAGGTGAGCGCGATGACCTCGTCGCCGGGCTGGAACTCGTCCACGCCCGCCCCGCACGCGAGCACGACCCCGCTGCACTCGATCCCGAGCAGGTCGGGCGCCGGGCTCACCGCCTTGGCGGCGTCAGGCAGCATCCCCAACGCGAGGAGCACGTCACGGAAGTTGAGCCCCGAGGCGCGCACCCGCAGCGCGACCTCACCCGGCCCGGGGTCGTGGTCGGGCGCGGCGCGCAGCACGAGGCTGGCCAGAGTGCCGGGCGTGTCGACCGCCAGGCAGAAGCGGTCGCTGTCGGCGGCACGCAGCTGCTCGGGCCCCGGCTGCTGCGCAGGCGCGCCCAGCGACGCGCGCTGCAGGCGGCGTACGAACCGACGCGGTCCGCGCAGCGCGAGCTCCTCCTCGGGGTCGTCGGAGCCGAGCTCGGCCGCGAGCGCGCTGACCTCGTCGCGCGTTGGCTCAGGGCTGAGGTCGACGAGCCGGCAGCGTGCCGCCGCCTGCTCGTTCATGAGGACCCGTCCCAGGCCCCACAACGGGGCTTGCGCGACCGCAGGCACGTCGTCGTGCCCAGGCACGGGCTGGGAGCCCCCGGTGATCAGCCACACCGACGGCCGTGGCTCGGCGGCTTCCAGCGCCTGCGCGAGGGCGAGCGCGCTCTCGGAGCCGAGGCGCTGCGCGTCCATGACCGCCGCCGTGGATGCCGCCGGGCCCGCGCTGTCCGCGGTGTCGAGCCCCCACAGGTGCACCACACCATCCGGGTCCTCCCCGGACCCCCGGAGGTCGGCCAGCAGCCGCTCGAACGCTGCCGCGTCGTCGGGCGGGACCTCGAGCGTGCCGTCGGCCCGCCGACGGTGCGTCCGCCCCCGGGCGACGAGCGTGGCGGTGTCGCCGCGCCCGCGTAGCTCAGCGGCGAGGCGGGCGCCCACTCCCCCCTCGTCGGTGAGGAGCAGCCAGCGTCGTGGCGTCGCTGCGTCGGCCCCTGCCGGGTCGGCGACTGGCGCGCGCGCCAGCACGACCGTCTGCAGGGGGCCGCCCGCGCGCTCGCCCGCGTCGAGGGCGCTGGCCTGCTCGTAGCCGCAGTCGGTGAGCAGCCCGCGCCACTGCTCGGGCCCGAGGAGCGGGTAGGCGGGCCGCAGGTCGGTGTCGGTGAAGCGCCACCAGCCGTCCAGCAGACCGAAGACGAGGTTGTACCAGGCCGCCCGACGGGTGAGCTCCAGCACTGCGAGGACACCGCCGGGCGCAAGCAGCGTGCGCAGATGGCCGGCCGTGGTGCGCAGGTCGGCAGTCGTGTGCAGCACGTTGGCCGCCACGACGACATCGAAGGAGCCGGGCGTGAACCCTTGTGCACTCGGGTCGGTCTCGACGTCGAGCACCTCGAAGCGCATACCCGAACGCGCGCCGAACCGCTCGCAGGCGGTGGCCACGAAGTGCGGCGAGATGTCGGTGAACACGTACTCGGCCCCTGCCGGCAGCGCGGGGAGGATGCCGGCGGTCGCTGCCCCGGTGCCCGCACCCACCTCGAGGACGCGCAGCGGCGCGCCATCTGGCGCTGCGTCGAGAGCGGCGGCCACGGCGTTGGCGAGGTGGGGGTGGTAGGCACGGCACGTGGGGCTGTTGTGGTACATCCGGGCGAGGAGCTCGAGGGCCTCGTCGGTGAGCAGGACCTCTCGGGGGTCCGTGTCGCCGCGGAGGACGTCGGCGAGCGCCTCCCCACCCCTGCGCACGAGGTCGGCTTCGGCGGTGAACGCCGGCGCTCTGGCCCTGAGCGCGTCGAGTTCGCCCCGCAGCGCGGCGTGGTCACCAGGCACGGGCGTGCCACCGCTCTCCTCGACCATCCGCACGAGCTCACCGAAGAGCTGCCGGTGGCGGGGGTCCACCCCGAGCCGGTCCACGCTGGTGTGATCCGCGTGGTCTGCGCTCCAGCCGAGCGTTTCGAGCGCGATGCGCGTGTAGCCAACGGCGAGGCGGTCGAGGCCGGGAGCAGCCAGCGCGTAGTAGGCATCGATGTCCGGGTGCTGTTCAGGCGCTGCGCCCGTCGCGAGGGCGGCGCGAACCTCGGCCACCGAGCGTACCGCCGCCACGCGCGGCGTGTCTGCACCCTCGCCCGGGACCTCCTCCCACTGCAGGTCATACAGCCAGCTGTCGATGTCCTCCTCGGCGGCGGAGCCGCCGGACTCCTTCTCGAGCACGGTGAGGCGCAAGCCCTCGCACGTGAGCGCGATCGTGCCGTCGTCACCAACGAGGGTGACGTCACCTTCGATCAGGGCGCCGTCAGCGTGGCGGACCACCGCATGTGCCCAGAACCTCCCACCGGGGCGGTGGTGGAACGCGACCCGTCGGAGCGCGACGGGGAACAGCGGGCCTGGCGGCTCCTCGCCGCGGCCCGCAGACACGCCCGCGGCGGCAACGAGGAGCTGGAAGGCAGAGTCGAGCAACGCGGGGTGGACCGCATAGGCGTCCACCGGCAGGTCCACGCCGGCCGGGAAGCCGACCAGCGCGAGCGCCTCGTGCTCGCCTGCCCGGACATCCCTGAGTCCTCGGAACGGGGCCCCGTAACGGAACCCGTACTGTTCGAGCACGCCGTAGTAGTCCGCCGGAGCCACTTGCTCGCGACACCGTTCGCGCACGTGGGAGAGGTCGAGGTGGCCGGACGAGTCGTCGGCAGCACCGGTCAGCCGGGCGTCGGCACCGGTGCGCAGCGCGGCGGTCGCATGCAGGGTCCAGGCCGTGTCCTGCCGGTCGTCGGCACTGTGGACCTCCAGGGCTGCGTCCCGCGGGTGGTGCAGAAGGTGCAACGCGTGGTCGCGGCCCTCGGCGAGGAACAGCAGCCTGCTGAACTCGACCCGCTCGAGCGTCACCGGGGTTTCAGGGTGGAGCCTGCGGGCTGCTGCGATGGCCATCTCCACGTAGCCGGCTCCGGGGAACACCGCGCTGTCCTCGACCACGTGCGCGTCGAGGTAGTCGAGTCGGGGATCGGCGAGACTGCCCTGCCAGGCAGGGTGGGGTGCGGCGAGCTGCCGTCCGAGCAGAGGATGGTGGGTATCGACGCCGGCGGGGCGGGTCGCCGAGACTGCCGGCTGGTCGAACCAGTGCCGCTCCCGTTGCCATGGGTACGTCGGCAGAGTGATGCACGCGCCGTGCGGGTAGACGCCTGCCCAGTCGACCACCCGACCGCGCACGTGCAGCGCCGCCAGAGCGCGCAGCATCGCCTCACGCTCATCCTCGTGGCGACGCAGCGAGTGCACCACGGTGCGGCTCTCCTCGCGCGCTGCGAGACACTCGTCGACGTAGGTGGTCAAGGCCGGATGGGGGCTGAGCTCGCAGAACAGCTCGTGCCCGTCATCGATCAGGGTCTCGACACAGGGAGCGAACAGCACGGGCTGGCGGATGTTGCGCCACCAGTAGTCACCGTCGAGGAGTGCGTCACCGACCCACGCGCCGGTCACCTCCGAGACCATGGGGATCGCCACCGGCCGTGGCTCGAGATCTGCGAGCGCCTCGAGCAGCTCGGCGCGCACACCTTCTACCTGCGGGGCGTGGTAAGGCACCTCGGTTTGCAGGAAGCGGCAGAAGCGCTCGCGCTGCTCGAGCATGCGGGCGAGGTCCTCGAGCGTGCCGCGGTCACCGGACAGCGTCACTGACGACGGACTGTTCACGGCTGCCAGCGCCACCTGGTCGACGTGTGGCGCCACGAGCGTGGCCGCCTCCTCGGCGCTGATGCCGGCGGCGAGCATGGTGCCCGTGCCGGTGGCGCGGTGCAGCAGCCGGCCTCGGTGATAGGCGACCCGCAGCGCGTCGGCGCGATCGAGGGCGCCGGCGACATGCGCGGCAGCCATCTCCCCGGCGCTGTGCCCGACGACGGCGTCGGGGACCACACCCCAGCTGCGCCACAACGCCGCCAGCGCGATCTGGAACGCGCAGTTGACGACCTGTACGACCCGGGTCTCGCTGATCCGCGAGGCGGCTTCGTCCGCAGTCAGCTCGTCGAGCAGCGACCAACCGCTGAGGGGTCTGAGCGCGCGGTCGCACTCCTCCAACTCCGCGCGGAACACCGGCTCGTCGCGGAGCAGCTGGCGGCCCATTCCCCACCACTGCGGGCCCATCCCGGCGAAGACGAACGCGAGCCCCGGTGTGCGCCCCGGTGTCCAGTGTCCCGTCGCCAGCGCAGGTGAGGCGTCGCCGTCCAGGAACGTCTCGATGCCGGCCACGAGCTCGTCAGCGGTGCTACCGACCACCGCGAGTCGGTGCTCATGGTGCGTCCGGCGCATCGCGGCGGTGTAGCAGCGATCGTGCAACGCAGCCGTCGCGTCGTCGCGCAGGTGCTCCCGGTGCCGGGTGGCTGCCTCTCGCAAGGCTGCCTGGCTGCGCCCGGAGATGGTGAGCACGTGCCCGGCCGGGGCGGTGGCGTCGACCGGGTGGTCCTTCGCCGCGGGCGCCTCCGCGAGCACGACATGGGCGTTGGCGCCCCCGAAGCCGAACGCGTTGACGCCCGCCAGAGCGGGACGTGCGGTCTCCGGCCAGGCCTCAAGCTCGGTGGGCACCCGCAGGCGCAGCTCCGCGAACGGGATGTCCGGGTTGGGGTGCTCGAAGTGCAGGCTCGGGGGGATCTTCTTGTGGCGTAGCATGAGGGCGGCCTTGATGAGCCCGGTGATGCCCGCCCCCGCTTCGAGGTGGCCGACGTTCGTCTTGGCCGAGCCGATGACGAGCGGGTGCTCAGGCTCGCGCCCGCGGCCGTACACCTGCCCGATGGCCTGGGCTTCCGCGGGGTCTCCAACGGCTGTGCCGGTGCCGTGCGTCTCGACATAGCTGATCGCCGCGGGATCGAGGTCTGCCTCCCGCAGCGCCTGTTGCAGCAGCTGCTCCTGCGCTGCTGCGCTGGGCAAGCTGATGCCGGTCGTGCGCCCGTCCTCGTTGATGGCACTGCTTCGCACGACCGCGTAGATCGGGTCACCGTCGCCAAGCGCCTGCGCGAGCGGCTTGAGGACGACCGCGCCGGCACCCTCGCTGCGGACGTAGCCGTTGGCGCGCGCGTCGAAAGCGCGGCAGCGCCCATCCGGCGAGATCATCGATGCCTTGCAGAAGCCGACGGTCAGGTCGGGCGCGAGCACGAGGTTCACGCCGGCGGCGATCGCCATGCTGGTCTCGTCGGCGGCCAGGCTGCGGCAGGCGAGGTGCACCGCGGTCAGCGACGAGGAGCAGGCGGTCTCGATGGCCATGCTCGGACCGCGCAGGTCGAGAAGGTAGGACAGGCGGTTCGGCGCCGCGCAGAGCGCGTTGCCGATGTTGACGTGGGGGTCGAGCAGGTGGCGCTGCCCAGGCCCCATGTGCATGTCACCGTAGTCGTGCGTGGAGACTCCCACGTAGACGCCGGTGCTCGTGCCCGCCAGCCGTTCGGGCACCTGCCCGCCGTCCTCGAGTGCCTCCCAGGCCACCTCGAGCAGGAGGCGGTGCTGGGGGTCCATCTGCTTGGCCTCGCGCGGCGCGATGCCGAAGAAGTCGGCGTCGAAGCGGTCGACGTCGGCAACGAAACCGCCCCAGCGGCTGTAGATCTTGCCAGGTGCCGCGGGGTCCGGGTCGTAGACCTCGTTGATGTCGAAGCGCTCTGCAGGAAGCTCGGTGATCGCGTCGACGCCGTCGCAGAGCAGCTGCCAGAAGTCGGCGGGTGTGTCGGCGTCGCCGGGGAAGCGGCAGCCGATGCCGACGATCGCGACGTCCATTCGGGCACCCCTCACCGGCCGTGACCCGACACTTCGGTCACCGGCGGGTTCGCCTGTTCTCCCGTCGCGTCGAGCAAAGCCCGTCGCCGTCCTACCGATCGGGGGAGAAGAGCATCCCCCGTGCGCGCCTGTCAAGGGCCTTGTGTGGGGCAGGTGGGGCGAGGCCTGTACGGGTGCGTGTCGAGCGGCGATACTCCGGCGACGCACTCCTGAGGCGGGACGTTCTCAGAGGATGGAGGCACCATGATCGCCGCTGCTCCCTGGCTCGGGGCCGTCGTCCTCGGGCTCATCGGCGTGGCCGTCGGAGCCTGCATGGCGCTGCTCGCATGGTTTCTCGCACGGAGGGTTGATGCCGGTATCCCTCAGCGACGCCGCCTGGCGGCCCTGGTGTTCATCCTCGTGGCTGCGCTCTTCGTGGTGCTCGCGGTCTTGCAGCTCGGTGATCCGCGTCTCGTCGAAGCCGCGGTCTCGTCCATCGCAGCGCGGGTGATTCGCACCGCGCCCGACCTCGTCGTCGCTGTCGTCGTGGTGGTCGCTGGGATCATCCTCAGCGTTTTGGCCCGCAGCCTGCTCGCGCGGCTGACCCGACCACTTGGCTCGCTTTGGGCCGACCGCGCCTGCGCGCTCGGGCAGTGGGCGGTGATCGTGCTTGCCCTGATCGTCGCCGCCCGCCAGATCGGGCTCGCCGTGGGGGTCCTCGAAGGGGTCCTGCTCGTCGTCGTCGGCGGGTCAACTCTCGCCGTCGCGGTCGGTATGGGGCTCGGTTCACGCGAGCTCTTGGCCGCAGTCGTCGCAGGGCGGCACGTGACGGCCATCATCGGTGTCGGCGACGAGGTCGAGGTCGACGGCATGAGGGGACGGGTGCTGACTCTGGGACGAGCCAGTGTGCGCCTCGACCGCATCGAGACCGAGGTCGAGATCCCGAACGCACGGTTCCTCGACCGTGCGGTGATCGTGCACCGACGCAGTCGGCAGGATGGGCCTGCCGAAGTGGACAGATAGCCATTGACAGGCACGACGTTGCCGTGCGAGCATCCGGACTCGCGAGTCCGACACGCGGCGCGGCAAGACACGTGGGAACTCGCTGGTGGCGGAAGGCGCGCGGTGATGGCTGCTCTCGGCCAATGTCCGTCGACGATGTCGACGATGTCGACGATGT
>SLLJ01000306.1 GCA_007134165.1 Nitriliruptoraceae bacterium
ATCCGCACCTTCAAGATCCTGCCCGAGGACTTCGAGGTCGGCGTGGAACTCAGCCAGAAGATGTCGGTCAAGCGCCATGTCGTGGGCGAGAAGTACGCCCACGTCATCGAGGAGATCTACGCGAAGTAGCGCGAGCTCGCCGTTGCGTTGTCGGCGCCCCCGCCCGGTTCGTCCCGGCAGGGGCGCCCGCACGTCGGCCGGGTAGGGTTCGCGCCCGTCGATGCCTGGAGGTACGCCCATGGTCGTGCGTGGCCTCGAACCCTGCCCGTCGACCCCCAACTGCGTGTCGACGCAGGCACCAGCCAGCGACCCGACCCACCGTGCCGAGCCGATCCCCGTGCCCGGATCGCCCGAAGGGGCGATGGCCGCAGTGCTCACGGCGCTTCAGACGCTGCCGCGCTGCGAGGTGGTGGAGCGCGATGCGCGTTACGTCCACGCAGTGGTGAGCTCACGCTGGCTGAGCTTCAAGGACGACGTGGAACTGCTGATCGACGACGAGCACATCCACTACCGTTCGGCTTCGCGGATGGGCCGCTCCGACCTCGGGGTCAACCGTCGCCGCATGGACGCGCTCGCCGCGGAGATCTCACGCCGACTGGCAGGCTGAACCCAGCATGCCCCCGACCCCGGTCGGGAGCGAACAACCCGGATCTCAGACCCTCTCGAGACGGACCCGACGGTCGAGGAAGACGGTACCGCTCCCGGCGTTGTCCACTAGTGGCAGGTCGTCGAGCACGGGGGTGCCCCAGTGGCTCCGGACCGTGGGCCCTCCGGGGGTTCGTCAGCCTCACTGAGCCCCCAAACCGCCACCTGGCGTACCCACCCGGTCACCCATGACCGCATGGGTACGCCGCATCACCCACGCTGGACCACGCGGCGTACCCACCCGGTCGCCCATGACCGCATGGGTACGCCGCATCCTCGCACCACACCGCCGTCGCGCCGCCTTTGCCGCCAGGCGCACGCCCACATACGCAACGCGCACATCCGCGCTCCTGCCGAAGCGGCTCGGAACGTTCGACGCCCCCCGCGGGCACCCATCGCACGCCAAGGGCCTTGGCTGCGGCAACGGCCGGCCCCGCCGGGCAACGGCCGCCCCCGCCGGGCAACGGCACCCACCGCCACGCATCGGCACCCACCGCCACGCATCGGCAGCCGTCGCTCACCACCCTGCCCGGGTCCCGGCGATGCCGAGCCGCCTGGAGCCCGGAGGCGCCGACGCGGCGCACTCCGGACCGCGAGGGCCGGCAGGGGAGGCCACATCCCCCGGACGACCCCCTCCTCGCCATAGAGCGCAGCCACGGAACTCAGCCACGGAACTCAGCCACGGAACTCAGCCACGGAACTCAGCCACGGAACTCAGCCACGGAACTCAGCCACGGAACTCAGCCACGGTGCTCAGCCACGGTGCTCAGCCACGGAACTCAGCCACGGAACTCAGCCGGGCAGCGCCGCCCGGCGCTGCTGCCACCACGCCGCGTCCTGCTCACCCAGGGGGGAGGCAGGCGGCGCACCCTCGGTGAGGTACTCGTCGCGGATGGCCGGCCAGTCACCCGACGACTCGAGCCGGCCGAGCACCGAGTACAGCCCCCACTGGATCCGGTTGAGCAGCAGGTAGTCGGGCGGCAGATTGAGCTTGCGCAACACGTCGGCGTAGGGGCTACTCGGGTCCATGGTGGAGCGGATGACCTCGGCGGCGAACTCACCGGTGAACGTGAAAGGCTGCTCGGCGAGCACCGGATGGGTGTAGAGCCGGAACCAGTCGTAGACCAGATCCTCGTCGACCTGGACGCCGGCGGGCAGGAACCCGGCGGCGCGCAGGGCCTCGATGGCGGTGTCCCGGTCGTCGGTCGACAGCGCACGCTCGATCGCGCGCATCGCGCCATGCCGCTCGCGAGAGAACATCTTCACCGACCCGTAGTCCACAAAGGCGATGCGCACACCGCCATCGGCCGCGCAGTCCGGCTCGACGAGGTAGTTGCCGGGGTGGGGGTCGCCGTTGAACAGCCGGTAGCGGCCGATGGATCCGAACGCGTAGCGGAAGATGATCTCGCCGACCCGCTGCCGGTCGGCCTCAGAGGCGTGCGCCACGAAGTCGTCGAAGCGCTCGCCGTGGATGCGCTCGGAGACCAGCACCCGGCCACGGCAGAGCTCCGGCACCACCGCCGGCACGTGCACGAAGGGATGGTTGCGGTAGCGCTCAGCGAAGGCCCGCTGATACTGCGCCTCGCGGGCGTAGTCGAGTTCGTCGTCGATACGGTCACGCAACTCCTCGAGCAGCGGGCGGATCTCCTGATTCGGGGAGAGCAGTCTGGCCAGCGGCGCGAACGACTCGACGTTGCGCAGGTCCGCGCGCACCGCCTCGGCGACGCCCGGGTACTGCACCTTGACGACCACCTCGCGGCCGTCGGGCAAGGTGGCGGCGTGGACCTGGCCGATCGACGCAGCGGCCAGCGGGGTGGGGTCGAAATGGTCGAAGATCGCCTCGGCGGGGGCGCCCAACTCTTCGCGCAGGACCTGGGCGATGGCTCCGGGATCGAAGGCGGGGGCGGCGTCACGCAACCGGGCCAGCGCGTCGTGGTACGTGCTGCGTACGTCGGGGGGAACGTCGAGGTCAACGAAGCTGAGCACCTGCCCGAGCTTCATCGCCGCGCCCTTCATGTCGCCGAGGACGGCGACCAGGTCCTCGGCGATGCGTTCGTGGGGGTCGGCACCGTCGGAGGCGCCGGCCATCGTGCGGACCCGGGCGCCAGCAAGACCCGCCGCCCCCCGGACCCCAGTACGGGCCAGACGGGTGCCGCGATTCAAGCGGCCTCCGAGCGGGTTTCGTGGCACAGACACTCCTGACGGACGATCCACCTGCGGGTTCGTCGCCGCAGCGGACCCTGGGCGGGTCACCACACCGTGACCCCGTGCTCACTCCGCCATGTCGGCCAGGGGGTTGCCCTCTTCGCGGGCCTGGGCCAACCGCCCCGCGAGCTCGGCGCGCCGCTGCTCGTTCTGGCAGGCGCAGCCGACTTCGAAGGGCGCATAGTGCCGCACGTCGATGCGGTGGGTCGGGCAGGCGGCGACCTCGAGGCGGGTGATGGGCTCGGTCCTGGGCATCTCGGGGCCTCCTCGGGTCGGGAAGAACTACACGTTGAAGCGGAAGTGGATCACGTCGCCGTCGACGACGGGGTAGGTCTTGCCCTCGACGCGCATCCGTCCGGCGTCGCGGGCGGCGGCCTCCGAGCCCAACTCGTCGAGGTCGTGGTAGGAGATCACTTCGGCGCGGATGAAGCCACGCTCGAAGTCGGTGTGGATCTCTCGGGCCGCACGCGGGGCGCTCGAACCCCCCGGCACCGTCCAGGCGCGGGTCTCCTTGGGGCCGATGGTGAAGAAGGTCAGCAGACCGAGCAGCGCATAGGCGCGCTCGATGAGCCGTTCGAGTCCGCTGCGCTCGAGTCCGAGTGACGCGAGGAACTCGGCGCGCTCGTCGTCGTCGAGCTCGGCGAGCTCGGCCTCGACCTGCGCGCTGATGACCACCACCTCGGCGCCCTCGACCGCCGCACGCTCGCGCACTGTGCGCACGTGGTCGTTGCCTTCGGGAAGGTCGCTCTCCGCGACGTTGGCGGCGTAGACCACCGGCTTGGAGCTCAGCAGCGAAAGCTCCCGCGCCAGGCGGGGTTCGAGGGGGCCCGCGAAGGTCCGGGCCGGGTCCCCGGAGCCGAGGTGCGCGAGAAGGGCAGTGAGCTCGTCGCGCTCACGCACGAGGTCGGCCTCGCCGCTCTTGGCCGAGCGCTGGGCCCGCTCCAGGCGGCGCTCGACGGTCTCGAGGTCCTTGAGCACGAGCTCGGTGGCCACCACCTCGATGTCCCGACCCGGATCCACGCTGCCGCCCACGTGCACGACGTCGTCGTTCTCGAAGCACCGGATGACGTGGGCCAGGGCGTCGACCTCCCGGATGTGGGCCAGGAACCGGTTGCCCAGGCCCTCACCGCGTGATGCACCGGCCACCAGTCCGGCGATGTCGACGAACTCGATCGCGGTGGGCAGGATCCGCTTGGAGGCCGCGATCGCCCCGAGCCGATCCAGCCGTGCGTCGGGGACCGGCACCACGCCGATGTTGGGATCGATGGTGCAGAACGGGAAGTTGGCCGCCTCGGCACCTGCCTGGGAGACAGCGTTGAACAGGGTGGACTTGCCCACGTTGGGCAGGCCGACCAGACCGACCTTCAGCGCCACGGGCGCAGACCTCCCTGCAGCGGGGACGACATGGTGATGGGGCCGAGCAGTCGGTGCGAGGCTCCCGGCCAACGGCGAGGCGGGCACACGTCCACGGCCGACCCGTCATCGTACCGCTCCGGCTGCCGGCCCGGTCGCCCCGGGGCGGCGCCCGGTTGGTGCGACGGGCGCCGAGGGGTAGCGTCCCCGGTATGCGCCTGCTCGTTGCGCGGTGCTCCGCGACCTATCAGGGACGGCTGTCCTCGACGTTGTCGTCGGCCGTTCGGCTCATTATGGTCAAGGCTGACGGCTGTGTCGCCATCCACGCCGATGTCGGGGCCTACAAGCCACTGAACTGGATGAACGCCCCCAACTCGCTGCGCGAGGAACCGGACCGCTGGGTCGTGACCAACCCCAAGGGTGAGCAGTTGATCATCGAACTCGAGGAGGTCCTCGATGATCGCGAGGTGGCGTTGGACACCGAGCGCGGGCTGGTACTCGACGGCGTCGAGCGGGAACTGCAGGCGCTGCTCGCCGCCCACCCCGACCACCTCGAGGTGGGCCTGCGGTGCGTGCAGCGCGAGTTCCGCACCGACCTCGGACCGGTCGACCTGTTGTGCCGGGACGCCCAGGGCCGGGCGGTCGCCGTGGAGGTCAAGCGCATCGGCGAGCTCGACGGGGTCGAGCAGCTGACCCGCTACCTGACCCGGCTGGAGCGCGATCCGCTGCTCTCGCCGGTGCGTGGCGTCTACGCCGCGACCACGATCACCCCCCAGGCGCGGGTGCTGGCCGACTCCCGCGGCATCACCTGCGTCGAGGTGGACCTCGCCCGGCTCCGCGGCGAGGACGACGGCGAGCTGAGGTTGTTCTGATGACCCTGATGGCCCTACCCGACCTGCCCCCGCGACTGCGCGGTCGTGACACGTCCTTGCCCTCGGGCCGGTGGGCTGGCCGGCTGCGCGAGGACCCCGCCGAGTTCGGACCCGGCGCCGGACGGCTGCGGCGCTGGTACTACGTCGCCGCCGGCGGCGAGCAGGCCAGCGTCGGTGCGGCCGTGGTCGACCTTGGTGTGCTCGCCGTGAGCTTCGCCTGGGCCCTCATCGGTGCGCGCACGCTGACCTGGCAGCGGCGCATCCCGCTGGGCCGTGGCGCCTGGGTCGGCGCGGTGCCCGACGGCGGGGCCGGGGCGCTGCGGCGCGGCCAGCAGGTCGTGCTCCACGCGGACGGCAGCCTCGAGCTCGACGTGCCCACCGACGCCGGGCGGCTGCGCGCCACGGTCACCACCCGCCACGACGTCACCCCGGCCGTGCTGGTCACCCGGACCCCGCAGTCCGGGTGGAACGTGACTCAGAAGTCGGCTGGCACCGCCGCCGAGGGCTGGGTTCGGGTCGGCGACGGCCCCCGTACCCCCTTGGGCTCGGGGGCCTCGGGCTGGCGGGACTGGACCACCGGACGCCAGGATCGGTTGACCACCTGGCGCTGGGCTGCCGGGGGAGGCTGGTGCGAGGACGGCCAACGGGTCGGGCTCAACGTCTCGACCGGGATGAACGGCCGGGAGCTCGGCGAGGACGTCGTGTGGTGGGAGGGGGTGCCCTACGGCCTGTCGGTCGCGCACCTGCGGCCAGCGGACGAACTCGACGCCGAGGCGGCCTGGGACGTGGGCGGCCCAGGCTGGTCCCTGCACCTGGACCCGGCCGGATTCCGCTCCGAGGACCTGCAAATGGGCCCGCTCGTCAGCCGCTACGTGCAGCCCATCGGGCGCTTCGAGGGCACCCTGCCCGGTCCTGACGGCACCGCCCGTCAGGTCTGGCTGTCGGGGGTCACCGAGGACCACGAGGCGCGGTGGTGAGTGCTGCGTGCACCGCCGCGGTGGTCGAGGCATCGCCCACCGTGCGGGCGCGGGGGCCGGGGAACCAGGCCACCTCCGGCGACTCGCCGGGCCCCGGCTGCGGTACGGCACCACGCCCGGCCAGCAGCAGGTAGCGCAGGTCGAGGTGCACGTGGCCTCGCGGCCCCTCGTGGACGTCGACGTGCACCAGCGTCGGCCCGCCCCCCGGATGGTGGGCGTCGACACCGGTCTCCTCGGCGGTCTCGCGACGTGCGGCCACGGCCGGGTGCTCACCGGGATCGAGGTGCCCACCGGGTTGCATCCAGCGGCGCAGGCGCTTGTGTCGGTGCAGCAGCACCTGGGCTTCGGGGTCGAGCACGATCGCCGAACCGGTCACATGCGTCGGGTCGGCGTGCTCGTCGAAGGGGTCGGCGAGCCAGTCCATCAGCCGCAGCGTGCGCCGGCACGACCACTGCTCGCGCGGTGAGCCGGGCCGGTGGGCGGACACCTCGGCCCGCACCTGCGCGCGCAGCGTGCTCGACCACCGGCCTGGCCCGGCACTCACGGCCGTGCTCCGAGGCCGAGCGCGTCGGCCAGCCCCACCCGGCGCAGCTTGCCGGTAGCGGTGCGGGGCAGCTCGTCGACCACCAGCACCTGCTTGGGAAGCTTGGCCCGTGAGACCTGCGTGCGCAGCTCCTCGCGCAACTCGGCGCCGCCCAGTGACGCATCCGGCCACGGCACCACCGCCGCCACCAGCCGCTCGCCCCACTCGGCGTCGGGGACCCCGAAGGCGATCGCCTCGGCGACCCCGGGCAGGGCGAGCAGGGCCCGCTCGACCTCGGCGGGATAGACGTTCACCCCACCGGTGATGACCAGGTCACCAGGCCTGCCGTCGAGGAACAGCCGGCCGGCGTCGTCGAGGTGCCCGAGGTCGCCGACCGTGAAGGCGTCGGCGTCCCAGGCCTGCGCGGTGCGCGCCGGATCGCGCCAGTAGTCGAACCGGGCATGCTCGGGGACCCGCGCCCACACCGTGCCGACCTCGCCGGCAGACTGCGCCCGGCCGGTGTCGTCTCGGACCTCGACGCTGCGGTCGGGCCGGGCGGTGCCGACCGTGCCGGGCGCCTGCACCCACACCTCGGGCGCGGCGACGGTGAACTGGCCCTCGGTCGAGCCGTAGAACTCCCACACCGAGGACGCCGGGGCCAACGCCATGACCTGCTGCTTGAGCGGGACCGGGCAGGGGGCACCGGCGTGCGCGAGCAGCGACAGGCTGGCCAGGTCGTCGGCTGCGAGGCCCGGCTCGGCGAGCAGCCGGTGCAGGTGGGTCGGCACGCAGAACAGCGAGTTCGGCCTGAGCTCACGCAGGGCGGCGAGCCAGACGGTCGGATCGAAGCGCGGCAGCACCGCGACCCGCCCCCCGGTCAGCGCCGTGACCAGCGCGAAGCGAAGCGGCCCGGAGTGGTACAGCGGTGAGACCACGAGGTGGGCCGCTCCGTGCCGGTGGTCAAAGGCGGCATGCTCGTCCTCGATCAGCGCCCGGCCCCAGGACGGGTCGTGCACGCCGGCGTGCACCCCCTTGCGACGGCCGGTCGTGCCCGAGGTGTAGGCCATCGGCCGGGTCCTGGGCCAGCGGCTCGACGGGTCGGTGCCCGGCAGCTCGGCCAGCCGGTCGGCATTCGTGCGCACCACCGGTCGGCCGCTGCGCTCCACGGTAGGCAGCGCCCGGGTGCGGTCCGGGTCCACCACCACCACCGCCGGATCGGCGTCCGCGAGCACCGGCGCGAGCTCGGCGTCGGTCAGCTCGGGCGGCAGCGGCACCGCCACCACCCCCTCCAGGCAGGCGGCGGCGAGCAACCCGAAGGTCGCGAGCTCGCCGCCGAGCAGCATCAACACCCGCTCGCCGGATCCGACCCCGGCGCGGCGCAGCAGGGTCACCCCCCGGGCGATGTGCGGCCAGGGGTCCTCGAGGGCGGCTGGGGACACGGTTGAGCTCAGCCGCTCGGGGACAGCCCGACCGCGGCGAGCAGGTCGGCTGGGTCCTGGCGGATCCCGATCACGAACGGGCCGAACTCCGCGTAGCGCACCGAGGCCTCGTCGTAACGCAGGGTGTAGACGATGCTCTTGAGGTCCTCGAGTTCGTGGGCGACGAGCGTGACCCCGTACTCCCAGTCGTCGAGCCCGGTCGAGGCCGTCACCAGCTGCAGCACCCGGCCGGTGTAGGCGCGGCCGCTGCGCCCGTGCTCACCCATCAGCCGCTTGCGTTCCTCGTAGTCCAGCGCGTACCAATTGTCGGCGCCCTCACGCCGGTGCGACATGGGGTAGAAGCACACCAGCGGCCAGTCGGGCATCTGCGGGTGCAGCTTGGACTCGAGGTAGTGCTCCATGCGCTCGGCGAACTGCGCGACCCGCCGCTCGAGGTCCTCGCCGGTCACCCCCTTGGCGGCCATCTGTTCGCGGTAGCGCTCGGGGGTGTCGGAGTACTCGCTGCCCTCGGTGATCGACAGGTAGGAGGAGACCAACCGCACGGCCGGGGCCGCGGCGGTGGCCAGCACCTCGGTCTGCAGCCGGCGCAGGACCGCCAGGTCGGGGTCGAGCGCGAACAGCAGGATGTCGCCCTTGTGTCCGAGGGTGGCAT
Source organism: Nitriliruptoraceae bacterium (assembly GCA_007134165.1). Lineage (GTDB taxonomy): Bacteria > Actinomycetota > Nitriliruptoria > Nitriliruptorales > Nitriliruptoraceae > SKJO01. The sequence goes on from SLLJ01000306.1 coordinate 8,667, forward strand.
AGGCGTGCAGCTGGGTGTCGCGCTGCCAGCGCTCGAGCGTGCCGGCGAACTCCCCGGCGGCTTCGCCGGGCAGCGCGGGCACCCGGGCATGGTCCACGCGCAGCAGCAGGTGCAGCACGGGCCAACCCCGGCCGGGCTCGGCGCGCTCGGCGTCCTCAGCGTGCTCGGCCATCGGCGCTCGCCTCCTGGTCGGGTCGGATCAGTCGAGGATGCGCTTGTCGAGCACCGCCCCGGCTTCGTCGAGGTCGTAGACGACCGGCACCCCGGTGGCCAGCTCCAACGCGAGCACCCCGGCCTCGTCCAGTCCGTCGAGCTGCATCACGATCGAGCGGTTGGAGTTGCCATGGGCGACCACCAGCACGTCGTTGCCGAGCTTGATGTCGCCAAGGATCGCCCGTTCGAAGAACGGTAGCGTGCGCTCGGCGGTGTTCTTCAACGCCTCGCCATTGGGTGGGGGAGTGGCGTACGAGCGGCGCCAGATGTGGACCTGCTCGTCGCCGTAGCGTTCGGCGGTCTCGGCCTTGTTGAGTCCCTGCAGGTCGCCGTAGTGCCGCTCGTTGAGGGCCTGGTCACGGATCACCGGCAGTCCCTCGAGCCCAGCGGTCTGCACGATCAGACGCAGCGTCTCGTGCGCCCGGGTCAGCGCCGAGGTGTAGGCGACATCGAAGTGCATGCCGCGTAGCCGCTCACCACCACGGATCGCCTCCTGCTCGCCCTTGGGCGTCAGGGGCACATCGACCCAGCCGGTAAAGCGGTTCTGGAGGTTCCACAGCGACTGGCCGTGGCGGACGATGGCGAGGGTGGGCATGGCGGATGCTCCTGCGGTCGGTGGCCGGCAGCCGGTTCGGCGCGAGCCTACCGAGCGCGCGGCGAGGTTCCCGGACCCGACCGACCGGGCACCGACCCGAGGCCCAGACCTCGGGTGGCCGGCAACGGGATGGGGGACCGTGGCCGAATACCATGGCCGATGCAGCAGGACGCTCCATGGCTGCCAGCCCACAGCTGCCCGTCACACGTAGCGTCACCGCCGGCACGGCGTTCGACCGGCTGTCGCTGGCGTCCGTGATCCTGCTGGGCCGGGGTGCCGTGTTCACCGCGTACGCCGCGCTGCAGTCCGGGCTGATGGGCAGCCAGATGCTCGACGCCTCCACCCGGTCCTCGCCGTACACGACCGTGGCCTCGGACCTCGGCACCCACGGGGGATGGGTTCCAGACCTCCAGCGAACTGCTGTTTCTCGAGTGGTCCAAGGCGATGGTCACCGGCGACGAGGACTTCGCGGCCTACACCGTCGACATCCTGATGCTCGACGAGCAGTGGGAGGCGGTGCCGTGGTGGATTGAGCACGGTGACGCCGCCGGCCCCTTCGTCGACGACAACGAGGCCTGGATCAACGAGTGGTGGGACGAGGCCGAGGAGTTCGAGGAGCAGGCGCAGGAGGCCTACGAGGAGGCGGCCTGGGCCAACGACCGCGGCGACACCTTCCTGCTGTCCACGGTGTTCTACGCCATCACACTGTTCTTCGCCGGGCTCGCCAACGTGTTCGACGACCGCCGCATCCGCGTCGTGGTCCTGGCGATCTCCGCGGCCTCGCTGCTCGGCGGCGGATGGATCATGATCGATGCGCTGCTGCGGTGAGGTCGAACACGACCTTGACCGCCTGCGCGCCCGGTCCCGCCGCCGCGGTCGCCAGCGCCGGGACCGACTCGTCCAGTGCGAAGCGGTGGGTGACCAGCCGCCACGGGTCCCCGTCGGCCAGCAGCTCGAGCGCGATCGCCATCGCCCGGCGACGCCCGGGTGCCAGCGACGCACCTTCGGCGACCTGCTCCTGACCGTAGAACAGCGAACCGGTCACCGTCAGCTCCCGGTGCCACAGCAGCGTCCAGTCCATCGACTGCTCACCGCTGGTGCCCAGCAGCACCAACCGACCGCCGGGGCGCAGCATGCGCAGGGCGTCATCGATGGTCTGCGAGCTTCCGACGCAGTCGACCACGACGTCGTAGCCGTCCTCGAGCACCAGGCCGGTCAGCCGGTTGCCACGCAGCACCGAACCGGTGGCGCTCGCCGCGGCTTCGATGAGCTCTCGGCGCCGGCCGTGCAGCATCTGTGCGGCGCCGGCGTCGATCGCCAGCGCGTCGCTGAAGGCGTCCAACCCGACCGCGGTCACCTCGACGTCGGCGATCAGAGCGCGCAACGCGCGGACCACCGAGAGTCCGATCGTGCCGGGCCCGATCACCAGCACCCGCTGGCCGCCCTGCAGGCCGGCGCGCAGCACGGCGTGGACCGCGATCGCCACCGGCTCGGCAAGCACCGCGGTGGCGTCGTCGAGCTGGTCGGGGACGCGGTGCACGCGGTCGGCGGGGGCCACCAACTGCTCACCCCAGCCGCCACCGAAGCGGGCGTGGAACCCGAAGCCCAAACCGGGCGCTGCGGTGCCACCATCCGCCTGATGGGCGCAGCGGTGCGCATCGCCCTGACGGCACCGGCGGCAGGGGGAGTAGCCCTTGTGCTCGCAGCCGAGCACCGGCTCGGGCACCACCCGGTCGCCCGGCGCGAAGCCCGACTCGGGGTCGGCCTCCAGGACCCGGCCGACGACCTCGTGACCCGGCACGACGCCCTCGCGTGGCAGACCACTGAAGGCCAGCAGCGGCCGACCCAACGCCGTCAACTGCAGCATCTTGCGATCCGAGGCGCACACGCCCGCGAGGCTCGGAGCGATCCGCACCCACCCCGGCGGCCGGACCGGCGCGTCCACCTGCGTCAGGCGGAGCGGCGATCCCACCCCACCGTGGTACAGCTCGGGACGGAAGCGGCCAGCGGTGACCGCCAGCGCGGCCCGGAGTGGACGCAGGCCCAGATGAAGCGCCCGCATCCGCTGGCTCATGCGGCTTCGTCCTCTCCCGCCAGGGAGGTCCCCCGAATCTGGCCGTGCTCGATCCCGCCGTGGGTGAAGGTCGGATTGACCCCGGGCGCCAACCGGTTGCGGGTCAGTTCACTGGAGGGGAAGCACTGGGGGACCGGTGCGTCGGCGGCCGGGTCGGCGAGCAGACGCTCGAGGACCATCGAATTGTACTGCCAGGCGGCGAACTCGAGCGTGTTGGCGTTGAGGATGACCTCCTGGCCCCACTCGACCGACCAGTGACGCAGCCCCGGGATGCGCGAGACCCGCGGCGCCCAGGACTCGGCCGCCACACCATTCTCCGACGAGGTCCACACCCCGCTGGAGGTGTTGAGCGCGAGGCTCATGTTGCCCGCGGTGTGTCCCGGCGTGGCGATCAGACCGACCCCGGGACCGAGCAACACGTCGCCGTCGATCAGCGCGAGCCGATCGTGGGGCAGATCGCGGTAGGTTTCGGGCTGATACCAGGGCACCTGCAGTGGGTGCAGGTGGCGGATGGTCTCCCACTCGCGACGCTGGCTGATCAGCACGGCGTTGGGGAACCAGGGTGCGATCGGCGTCTCCGGGCTGCCCAGATCCGGCGCCGGCCGGGTCGTGCCGACCAACCGCCGAGGATCCTGGGTGTGCAGATGGTCGAAGGCGACGTAGTCGACGTCCTCGGGCGCGATGCCCAGCGAGCGCAGGTGGCCGAGCACGGTGCCGTGTTCGGTGGCGAGCACGGATTCGGGCAGCGGGTTGCGGGCCTTGAGCTTGGCGAAGTAGGGCGTGTACTCGCCCTGTTCGTGATCCGAGGCCTCCCACAGCAGGGTGCGTTGCCGGCCCTGGTCGTCGTCCCACTGGACCACGATCATCCGATTGGTGATCCACAGGAACGGCGCGGGCGAGCGGGCCGCGCGCCACAGCCCGAAGCTGACCGGGTAGGGCAGGGTGATCAGGTCGCAGGTGGTGACGCCGGTCGGCATGCCACTGGCCACCAGCTCCCGCTTGAGGTCAGGGGCGGCCTCGGTGATGGCGGCCAACTCCGCGCCGGGCGGCAGGTGGAGGATCGGGTCACCCAAGGCGATCCCACGCAGCTCGTTGAGCGTGGTCAGGGCCTCGAAACGGTCGGTGCCTTCGAGCTCTGGCAGGTCGTACACGGTGATGGCCTCCCTCGTCCCGTCCGGTGCATGAGCACGGAACGTTCCCGGCTCAACCGTACCGCTCCGACGTCCGAAACGCCCCACCCACGTCCGGTATGGTCCCTGCGAGGCGCAGCCAGCAACCCGGCAAGGAGACTGCGGTGGCCACGATGGACAGCTTCGGCGCAAAGGACCGACTGGCGGTCGGTGACGACCACTACGAGATCTTCCGGCTCGACGCGGTCGCCGGCTCCGAGCGACTGCCCTACAGCCTCAAGCTGCTGCTCGAGAACCTGCTGCGCACCGAGGACGGCGTGCAGAGCACCGCCGACCACGTCCGGGCGCTGGCCGGCTGGGAGCCGACCGCCACCCCCGACACCGAGATCCCCTTCCGTCCGGCGCGGGTGATCCTGCAGGACTTCACCGGCGTGCCGGCGGTGGTCGACCTCGCCGCCATGCGCGAGGCGATGGTGGCGCTGGGCGGGGATCCGGCGCGGATCAACCCGCTGGTGCCCGCCGAGCTCGTGATCGACCACTCGGTGGTCGCCGACGTGTTCGGGGTCGCCGATGCCCTGCAGCGCAACATCGACCTCGAGTTCTCCCGCAACCGCGAGCGCTACCAGTTCCTGCGCTGGGGCCAGGGCGCCTTCGACGGTCTGAAGGTCGTACCGCCCGGCACCGGCATCGTGCACCAGGTCAACCTCGAGTACCTCGCCCGGGTCGTGTTCCCCAACCCGTTGCCCGACGGCACCGTGCAGGCCTACCCCGACACGCTGGTGGGCACGGACTCGCACACCCCGATGGTCAACGGGCTCGGGGTGCTCGGCTGGGGCGTGGGTGGCATCGAGGCCGAAGCTGCCATGCTCGGCCAGCCCGTTTCGATGCTGATCCCCGAGGTCGTGGGCTTCAAGCTGCGCGGCGCGCTGCCCGACGGTGCCACCGCCACCGACCTGGTGCTCACCATCACCGAACTGCTGCGCCAGCACGGGGTGGTCGGCAAGTTCGTCGAGTTCCATGGCCCGGGGGTCGGCGCCGTGCCGCTGGCCAACCGCGCCACGATCGGCAACATGTCCCCGGAGTACGGTTCGACGGTGGCAATCTTCCCGATCGACGACGAGACGCTGCGCTACCTGCGCTTCACCGGCCGCTCCCCGACGCAGGTCGCGTTGGTCGAAGCGTATGCCAAGACCCAGGGGCTGTGGCACGACCCCGACGCCTCACCGGTGTACTCCGAGGAGCTCGAGCTCGACCTGTCCAGCGTCGTGCCCTCCCTGGCCGGGCCCAAGCGCCCGCAGGACCGCGTCGCGCTGACCGACGCCCAGCGTTCCTTCCGCACCGCGCTGATCGACGAGACCGGGCAGAACCCGCCCGAGGGGCACGACCAGGCGGTCGCCGACACCTTCCCGGCCAGCGATGCGGTGGCGACCGACGCCACCGCCGGCGGCTCGGGCGC
>SLLJ01000056.1 GCA_007134165.1 Nitriliruptoraceae bacterium
GGAACATCGCGACCATGAACGACACGTCGCCGACGCGGTTGGTGATGAACGCCTTCTTGGCCGCGGTGGCATACGCCGGCTTCTCGAACCAGAAGCCGATCAGCAGGTAGCTCGACAGCCCCACCAGCTCCCAGCCCAGGAACAGCGTCAGCAGGTTCGCGCCCAGCACCAGGATCAGCATGGAGGCCAGGAACAGGTTGAGGTAGGCGAAGAACCGCTCGAAGCGTGCGTCCCCGAACATGTAGTCGTAGGAGTAGACGTGGATCAGCAGACCCACCCCGGTGACCACCAGCAGCATCACCACGGTCAGCGGGTCGACGAACACGTCATAGGTGACCGTGAAGCCACCCGCGCTGATCCACGTCGGTAGCCGGCGCACGTAGGCCGCCGGCTCGCTGAGCACGGGCAGGGCGACGGCCACCGACAGCAGGAAGCTGATGCCGGCGGCACCGATGGCCACGAAGGCCGCGCGTTCGGCCAGCGTGCGGGTGAGCACGAGCACGAGTACGAAGCCGACCAGCGGAACCACCGGGATCAGCCAGGCGACGCCCAGCGCGCCCGAGCTGACCTCGACGACCTCGCCGGCGACCGCGCCGCCTTGTACCGCGAGCATGGTCACGTCAGTACCTCAGCAGCTGGGGGACGTCGACGTCCAGCGTCCCGCGGCGGAAGAACAGATTCACCAGGATGGCGAGCCCGACCACCACCTCGGAGGCCGCGACGACGATGACGAAGAACACGAACACATGCCCGTCGGGGCCGGCCCACATCCGGGAAGCGGCGACGAGCGTGAGGTTGACGGCGTTGAGCATCAGCTCGACGCACATGAACAGCACGAGCGCGTTGCGCCGCACCAGTACCCCGGCCAGGCCGATGGTGAACAGCAGCGCGGACAGCGCGTAGTAGTAGCCGATCGCCACGGTGCTCAGTCCTCCCGCTCGTCGTCGGCGGCGGTGTCGAGCACCAACTCGGTGTCGGCGGCTGCCGTGCCGGGGTCGAGGTCCAGCGCATCGCTCGAGGTGGATCCCAGGCCAGCGGCGCCGGGCGGTGGCTCGGACCCGTCGAGATCCTCGGGGTCGAGATCTTCCGGGTCGAGGTCGCGGCGCCGGGCGAGGATCACCGCACCGATGGTCGCCACGGTCAGCAGCAGGGCAGCGAGCTCGAAGGGGAAGGTGTACCGCCCGAACAGCTGCTCACCGAGCAGGACCACGCCCCCCTGCCCGTCCTCGCCATAGACCTCGTCGAGGCCGATGCAGCGCACCGCGTCCGAGGAGGCCGCCACCTCGGTGTCCGCCCCGCAGACCGAGGCCGGTGAGGTGTAGGGCCCGACGAACGCGGCCAGCAGTGCCACCGCGAGCAGAGCCGCACCGGCCACGGCCACCGCGGTGAGCCGGGGCGCGGTGGTCAGGGTGTCGTCGCGGTCGACGCCGAGCAGCATCACCACGAACAGGAACAGCACCATGATCGCGCCGGCGTAGACCAGCACCTGCACGATCGAGATGAAGGTGGCCTGCAGGGTGAGGTACAGCCCGGCGATCGCCAGCAGGTTGAGCACCAGCATCAGTGCGGCGTGCACGATGTTGCGCATCGCCACCACGGCGAGCGCCGAGCCGAGCGCGAGCACGGCGAACACCCAGAAGGAGACCGCTTCCGCCATCTAGCGTCCTTTTCGGTGCGTGGGGTCGCCGACCTCGGGCACGACCTGCGCGGCCCGCGAAGCGGGAGCGGGGGTGGCCGGCGCGAAGCTGCCGCCGTGCAGCGTCGGCGGCGTGACGGCCAGGCCACCGTAGTAGTTCAGGCCGCGACGGCGGACCTCGCGGTCGGGGTGGGGAGTGTCCTCACCGCCGGGCGGCACCGGCGCGAGCAGCTGATCCTTGGTCCAGACCAGCGCGTCGTAGTTGTCCGCGGAGATCTCGAAGTCGTGGGTCATGGTCAGCGCCCGGGTCGGGCACGCCTCGATGCACAGCCCGCACAGGATGCAGCGGTTGTAGTTGATCTGGTAGTCCTCGGCGTACCGCTCCCCGGGCGAGTAGCGCGCCTGGGGGGTGTTGTCCTCCCCCTGGACGTAGATCGCATCGGCCGGGCAGGCCCAGGCGCACAGCTCGCAGCCGATGCACTTCTCGAGCCCGTCGGCATAGCGGTTGAGCTGGTGCCGGCCGTGGAAGCGTGGCTGCACCGGCCGGGGCTGCTCCGGGTACTGGGCGGTCTCCGGTGCCCGCAGCATCGTGCGAAGCGGGACCGAGAATCCCCGCCCGAGCACGGTACGGGTCAAGAACAGCCAGGCCAGCCCGACCAGGGCCAGGAAGGTCAACACGGTCACGATTGCTGCAGGCATCAGGTGCCCACCTCCTCGGCGTTCTCGGCGCGGTCGGCCGCGCCTGGTGCCTGCGCGGCGTCGTCCTGCGGGTCGCGCTCGTCGGGGATCGCATCCGCGTCCTCGGGGGCGGCGCCCACGAACAGCAGCGCGCCGACGAGCACGGCGGCGGCCACCCCGAGGCCGATACGCACCTCGGTGGTGAGCACCGTCTGCTCCTCGAGCAGCACGATCGCCGCGGTGACCAGCGCCCACACCAGCCCGACGGGCACCAGCACCTTCCAGCCCAGCGACATGAGCCGGTCGTAGCGGTAGCGGGGCAGCGCGCCGCGCAGCAGGATGAAGAAGAAGATGAACGCGGACATCTTCACGAAGAACCAGAACATCGGCATGACCCAGGCGACCGCGTCCGGCAGGCCGAAGGTCGGACCGCTCGGACCGCCGAAGAACAGCGTGACCATGATGGCCGACATCGTGACCACGTTCATGAACTCGGCGAGCATGAACATGCCGAACTTCATCCCGGAGTACTCCGTGTGGAACCCGCCGACGAGTTCGCCCTCGGCCTCGGCGAGGTCGAAGGGCGGGCGGCCGGCCTCGGCGACCATGCCGATGGTGAAGATCAGGAAGGCCGGGAACAGCACGATGGCGTTCCAGCCGGGCATGCCGGGGAACAGCCCGTCGCCGGACTGTGCGGCCACGATGTCCCCGACCCTGAGCGACCCGGTGTAGATCACCACGCTGGCCACCGCCAGCCCCTGGGCGATCTCGTAGCTGATCATCTGGGCGCTGGCCCGCACCCCGCCCATCAGGGGGTAGGGGGAGTTGGACGACCAGCCGGCCAGGAACACGCTGTAGACGTGGATCGAGCCCATCGCCAGGATCCACAGCACCCCGACGTTGAGGTCGGAGACCACCAGGGTGAAGGTCTCGCCGAACAGCGTGACCTCACCGCCGATGGGGATCACCGCCATCGACAGGAACCCGGCGATGACGCCGATCAGCGGCGCGAGGACGAACACGGGGCGGTCGACCATGGCCGGGGTGACGTCCTCCTTGAAGAACATCTTCACCCCGTCGACCAGGGTCTGCAGGGCCCCGAACGGCCCGATGCGGTTGGGCCCGAGCCGGGCCTGCATGCGCGCGACGATGCGCCGCTCGGCCCAGATCAGCACCGCCGTGACCAGCAGGAAGTAGACGAACACCACGATCGCCCGGAAGAACGGGACCCACAGGGCGTGCTCGCTCATGCGCCGACCTCCTCGGGGGCCACCGCGGTGACGGTGACCCGCGCGGTGCCGTCGGGACCGGCCAGCACTGCGGGCGGGACCTCGGTCGAGTTGGACGGCACCGCCACCACCCCGGGGACCACCTCGCGGGTGACCCGGACCGGCAGGCGCAGCGTCTCCTTCTTGACGGCGAGCTCGATCTCGGCCCCGTCCACGACCCCGAGCCGCTCGGCGTCGTCGGGGTGCAGCCGGGCC
>SLLJ01000176.1 GCA_007134165.1 Nitriliruptoraceae bacterium
AACGCGTCCGACCGGGAGAACATCTCCACCTTGCGCTGGGCCATGCCCTCGGTGACGATCAGCTCGTCGCAGCCCTCGTCGGCGATGCCGCGCTCCACCAGCATCGACGAGATCACCCCGGTCACCTGGGCCCCGCCGTCGCGGGCGGCCGCCGCCAGGTCACCCATCAGGCCCACGGCGGTACCGCCGTACACCAGCGAGAAGCCACGCGCCGCCAACTGCCGCCCCACCTCCCGGGCCGCCTCCCCGTAGCGGTCGAGGGCCGCGTCGGAGGCCGAACAGAACACACAGACACGCATCAGGTCCGCTCCGGGCGCAACGTCGGGAACAGCACGACCTCTCGGATGCTAGCCACGTCGGCCAGCAGCATCACCAGCCGGTCCACCCCGACGCCCAGACCTCCGATCGGCGGCATCCCCAGCTCCATGGCCGCGAGGTAGGACTCGTCGAGGTGCATCGCCTCGGCATCCCCGGCGGCCCGGGCCGCCACCTGTGCCTCGAAGCGCGCACGCTGGTCGTCGGGGTCGGTCAGCTCCGAGAAGGCGTTGGCGAGCTCCCGGCCGGTGACGATCAGCTCGAAGCGCTCGGTGACGTGCGGCGCGCTGCGGTGCCGGCGCGCCAGTGGCGAAACCTCCACCGGGTAGTCGATCACGAAGGTCGGCTCCCACAGGGTGGACTCCACCAGCGCTTCGTACAGCTCGAGCACGAGCTTGCCCACCCCCCACGACGGCTCGGTGCGCACCCCGTGCGCCTCGCACAGCGCACGGACCCGGTCCACCTCGACGTCGTAGTCGAGGTCGGCCAGGCCGGTGGCCTCCCGCACCAGCTCGAGCAGCGTGGCCCGGCGCCACGGGCCCTGCAGCGACACCTCACGGCCCTGGTAGCTCAGCTGCAGGCTGCCCAGGGCCTCGCGGGCGGCGCGCTGCAGCAGCGCCTCGGTCAGGTCCATCACGTCGTGGTAGTCGGCGTAGGCCTGGTAGGACTCCAGCATCGTGAACTCGGGGTTGTGGCGGGTGCTCATCCCCTCGTTGCGGAAGCTGCGGTTGATCTCGTACACCCGCGGCATCCCGCCCGCGATCAGCCGCTTGAGGTACAGCTCGGGGGCGATGCGCAGGTACAGGTCGGTGTCCAGCGTGTTGTGGTGGGTGACGAAGGGCCGCGCGGCCGCGCCCCCGGGGATCGGGTGGAGCATCGGGGTCTCCACCTCGGTGAAGCCGCGCTCGTCGAGCTCGGCACGTAGCGCCTTGAGCACCCGGGCACGCAGCGCGAACACCCGGCGGGCGTCGGGGTTGACCACCAGGTCGAGCTCGCGCTGACGGAAGCGGGCCTCGGTGTCGGTCAGCCCGTGCCACTTGTCGGGCAGCGGACGCAGCCCCTTGCCGAGCAGGGTGAGCTCAGCGGGACGTACCGACAACTCGCCCTTGCGGGTGGCCAACACCTCGCCGCGGGCGCCGACCCAGTCACCGACGTCGAGGTGGCCGATCAGCGCACGCGACGGCTGGTCCAGCGCCCCGCGCGGGCAGAACAGCTGCAGGTCGACGCCGTCCTCGCGCAGCACCAGGAACGTGAGCTTGCCGTGCTCCCGACGGGCGACGAGCCGGCCGGCCACGGTCACCTCGACGCCGGTCTCGGTACCCGGCGCGAGCTCGGCGTGGGCGGCGCGCACCTCGGCGAGGCTGGCACTCGGCGCGAAGCGCACCGGGTAGGGGTCGATGCCCTGCGCGCGCAGCTCGTCGAGCTTGACACGGCGGGCGGCGACGAGCTCGGCGAGCTTGGAGTCCACGTCGGCGATCCCGGCGAAGTAGGGGTACGGCCCCCAACCCTACCGCTCAGCGCTGGTTGCGCTCCCACACCAGGCGCAGCCCCTTGAGGGTCAGCCACGCGTCGTGGTGGTCGATGGTGGTGCAGGCCGCCACGATCGCCGGCGCCGAGCCGCCGGTGGCGATCGTGGTCACGCCCGGACCGAGCTCGGCGCGGATGCGGGTCACGATCCCGTCGACCTGCCCGGCGAAGCCGTGCACGATGCCCGACTGCAGGGCGGTGACCGTGGAGCGGCCGATGGCGGCGGGAGGGGCGACGATCTCGACCCGCGGCAGCCGGGCGGCGCGCAGGGCCAGCGCCTCGGTGGCGGTGTGTACGCCGGGGGCGATCGCGCCGCCGAGGAAGGTGCCCTCGGCGTCCACCACCTCGAAGCTGGTGGCGGTGCCGAAGTCGACCACGATCGAGGGGCCGCCGTACAGCCCGTAGGCCGCGACCGCGTTGACGATGCGGTCGGCACCCAGGTCGCGGGGGTGGTCGTGGCGCAGCCGGATGCCGGTGCGCACACCCGGTTCGACGTTGACCACCGGCACCTCGAGCAGCCGGTCGGCCAGCTGTCGGTAGGCCTCGGTCAGGCTCGGCACGACGCTGGCGAGCACCACGCCGTGCACGTGCTCGCGCAGGTCGAGCCCGGCGAAGTCCAGCAGCGCCGAGAGCTCGACGACCAGCTCGTCGGCGGTGCGCCGCAGGCCGGTCGACACCCGCCAGTGCTCGACCAGCGCACGGTCCTCGAACACGCCCACGACCGTGTGGGAGTTGCCGACGTCGACCGCGAGCAGCACGCGTCAGTCCTCCACGTCGTCGGCGAGGACCACGCGCAGCGTCACCGGCAGCGGCGGGCCGAGCAGCGGGGCCGCCAGCCGGTCCACGCCGAGCTCCGCAAGCTCGCGTGCCACCTCGACGGACCCCGTCGTCGGCAGCACCACCTCGATGCCTACCCCGCCGAGCTGCGCCTCGGCGTCACGGGCCCGGGCAAGCAGCGGGGCGAGAAGGTTCGGGTCGTGGTCGGCGAGGCGCAGCTGCCGGGCCCCGGCGGCCAACGCCGCGTCGAGATCCGACTCGGTGTGGACCTCGACCTGCACCGCCCACACGTGGGCGGCGGCGATGGCCCACCGGGTGGCGGCTCGCAGCGACCTGGCCCCTGCCGCGTGTTCCGCGGTGACCAGCAACCCGTCGTGCAGCCCGATGCGCAGCGCGGCCGCACCACCCCCGGCGATCACCGCGGCGTGCTCGAGCAGCCGCAGGCCGGGCGTGGACGGCGGGGCGGGGCACACCACGCCGCCGGAGGGTTCGACCGCGTCGGCCAGCACCCGGGTGCGGGTGGCGATGCCCGACAGGTGTCCGAGCAGTCCCAGCGCCGCCTCGCGCGCACTCAGGATCGAGCGCAGCGGACCGGCGAGCGCACCCACGGCCGTGCCCGCTTCGACCCGGGTGCCCTCCTCGACGAAGAACGCGGCGGCGACGCGTGGGTCGACGAGGTCGACCACCGCGGTGAACGCCGCGGTGCCGGCCAGCACGCCGGCGGCGCCGGCGACCACCTCGGCGCGGGCCACCGCGCTGGCGGGGACGACCGCGGCCGAGGTGAGGTCCCCGCGGGTGTCGAGCTCCTCGTCGAGGGTGCGCTGCGCCGCCGCACGGATCGCGTCCGGCAGGCCGGTGGGAACCCGGCGGCGCGGGGGTGGGGGCGGGTGCTCGACGTCCACGGCCATCTCCTGTCAGTCGCCGACGGCGTCGAGCAGGCGCTGCTCGTCGTCGGGGTCGCCGAGCTCGACGTTGTCGATCAGCCGGACCGCACCGAGAGAGGCGGCGAGGGCGACCACCAGGGTGCCCGACGATTCCGGGGCGGGGGGCGCGAACGTTGCCGGATCCACCACCTCGAGGTAGTCGAGTTCGAGGCCGTCGACCGCCAGCCGGGCCAGCGCGGCCGCCCGGATCTCCGGCAGCGGGCGGGCCGCCACCCCGCCGGCCGCGCGGGCC
>SLLJ01000169.1 GCA_007134165.1 Nitriliruptoraceae bacterium
CCGGTGGGGCCTCCCGCAGGGCCGTGGGCAGGGAGTAGGTGCGCTCATCGTGCCAGTGGGCAGCGATCGCCGGCTCGAAAGCCAGCGGGTCGTAGCGCACGGGTCCTTCAGCCACGTCGTTCGCCTCCTCGGGGACCGGCCGAGCGTAGCCGTCACGCCCGACAGCCTCGGCTCGCGTGTCCGAAGGTAGGTAGTCGGCGGGAGGTCAGAAGCTCACGCCGATACGGTCGGAGCGGGTCGTACGGGAGTTGCGGGCCGGCACGCTGCAGGTTGGCGGTGTCCGCAAGGCTGCGCGGCTACCCGGTGACCCCGGACCGACCATCATGGCAACGACCGAAGGACCGCCCAGGTATGCACCTGCGCTTGCACGAGCACCCACCCGCCCGAACCCGACGATTGCTCCGACTGCTCACCTTGCTGGCCGCGCTGGCCACCACCGCAGCACTCGCACTGCCCGCCGCCGCACAGGCGGACGCCCCCTGGCCGATGTTCGACGCCGACGCGCAAGGCTCCGGACAGGCCACCGTCGGCGGTCCGAGCGATCCCGGCCTGAAGTGGCACCTCGACCTCGAGCAGGTCGAGACCCCTGACGCACCGGAGGGCTACCGCCTCGAGGACGGCGAACGGCTGCAGATCGCCGGCAACGGCATCATGGTCACCCGGGCCGACAACAACGATCCCCAGTACGACCGCAGCCGCTTCGCCCGTGAGCTCCTCGGCATCGACACCGACGACGGCACCATCGCCTGGCAACTCGACGAGATCTCACCGAATGTCTCCACCCGTGCCTGCCGATCTGGTCTCGACGACCGGGACCGCGTGTGGGTCGAGACCCGCGACGACGGCGACTACCTGGTGTCGGCCTACGACACCGCCACCGGCGATCCGGTCCCCGGAACCCAGATCGACGCGGACGACCAGCGGTGCCGTGAGCACCTCTTGATCGGCGGCGACCAGCACCTGGTGTTCGCCGACGGGTCGACCGAGGGTCTGCGGATCCTCGACATCTCCGACGGGGCCACCGAGGTGACCTCGGGGATCGAGGTCGATGGCGCCGATGGGCTGTCCAATCACGGCGACGTGCCGGCCTGGGGTGTCTTCACCGACACCACGTTCATCACCGCGGTCGACATCGACGACGATGGCGACGAGCGGATCGACCTCGTCGAGATCTCGTTGACGGACGGATCGATCGTCACCCAGGTCGAGGCCCCGACCTCTGCGGGAGTCGCCTCAAGCGACTTTCGTACGGTGATCCTGCTCGTCGACGCGAGGAGCGACACGCTGATCGCCAGCATGCGCTCGGGTCCCGGGTCGAGCCCCGGTCCGATCATCGCCGGACTCGACCTCGACGACGGCCTGTCCGAGTCCTGGACCCACACCGACCTGCAGGACGAGCCGCGCGACCTCACCCTCGGTGACGGCACCGTGCTGTTCCAGGAGGGCGCGCGCACGACCGCACCCGGAGCCACGCTCCAGGGACTCCTGGTCGCGGATGGCGCCGTCGCGATCGAGGGACTCGGCGCCGGGACCCGCCCGCTGACCAACCCGGACGGCAGCGGCTACACCAGCTGGCGCACACAGGACATGACCCGCGATCGACTGATCACCGGGTTCAGCGCGCAGGGTGAGGTCCAGTGGACCATCCCGCCGGGACGCATCGCCGGCCACCTCGGCCTCCAGAGCGAGGGCGAGCTCAACATGGGCGGAAGCTTCGCGTCCCTGAACATGGCGTCGGTCGGTGCCGACGGCACCCTGTACGTCACCGGCGGCGGGGACGGGATCCTCGCGATCGACGACACGGGTGGCCTGGCACAGGCCGAGGCTCCGTTCCCGGACGTCGATCCGGACAGCGTCCACGCCCCCAACATCGCCGAGATGGCCGCTCGGGACATCACCACCGGGGACGCCGAGGGGAACTACGACCCGAGCGGCGAGGTCACCCGCGCACAGTTCGCGACGTTCCTGGTCCGCGCGCTCGAGATCACCCCGGTCAGCGACGGTCCGTTCGACGACGTCGATTCGGACAACGTCCACGCGGAGAACATCAACGCCGCGGCCGACGCGCAGATCACCACTGGCGTCACCGCCACCACGTTCGATCCGAACGGGCAGATCACCCGCGATCAGGTCGCATCGCTGCTGGCCCGGGCCTTCAACCTCGACGAGATCGCCGACGGACCGTTCGCCGACGTCGATCCGGGCAGCGTGCACGCCGGCAACATCAACGCGGTCGCGCAGGCCGAGATCAGCACCGGCGTCACCGACACCACGTTCGACCCCTCGGGCACGGTCACACGGGACCAGATGGCCTCGCTGCTGATCCGCGCACTGGACGCCGCGGAGGGCTGACCGGCCACGGTCCGGCACTGAGGTCGCCGCACGGGCGGCCCCGGGAGACGGCATCGCTGCCTCCCGGGGCCGCCCCACGCCGCGCCGAGGAAGCGCGCCCTTTACCACCGAGCCACGCACCCACCACGAGCGGTAGCTCTCCGCACGGGTGCGCGGCTGCCCGGTGACCCACCGTTCACCACCACGAACCCGTACGAAGGATCGCCAAGCATGCACCTGCGCCGCACTGCGCGCCCACCCGCCCGCACCCGACGAACGCTGCGAGCGCTCACGCTGCTCGCCGCCCTGGCCACCGCCGCGGCCGTAGCGCTGCCGGTGGCCGCCCAGACCCCGAGCCCCTGGCCGCTACCCAACGCCGACGCCGGCGCCACGAACCAGAGCCCCGTGCAGGGCCCCGAGGACCCGGGGTTGAAGTGGCACCTCGACCTCGGCGACGTCGAAACCGACGTCGCACCCGAGGGCTACGGCAGCCTCAACGAGATCCTGCTCTCGGATGCCGGGGTCATGATCGCGCGGGTCTCCAACGAGGACGGCCAGTACGAGCCCACCGCCCGGTTCCGCTCCGAGCTCATCGGCATCGACCTCGACACCGCCGAGGTGCTCTGGGAGATCCCCAACGTCTCCCCCCGATCCAGTGGCAGCTGCAAGCCGGCGCTCGACCGCCAGGACCGCGTCTGGGTCGAGCAGCGCCCCGATGCTGATGACCGCGTGGTACGCGCCTTCGACCCGGCGACCGGTGAGCACCTCGGCCCGGAGATCGAGGCCGAGGACCAGGTCTGCCGTGAGCAGATCCTCATCGGCGGCGAGGGCGACCAGGAGCGGTTGGTGTTCTCCACCAGCAGCGCCGAGGGCCTGCGCATGTTCGACATCTCCGGTGACGACCCGGTGGAGATCGACGTCGCGCTGAGCGAGCGTGACGACGTCAACGACCTCCTGAACCACGGCAACCGTGACCACTGGGGCGTGATGACCAGCGACCATCTCGTGACGCTGATCGAGACCGTCGACGACGAGGGCGACGAGGTCGAGCACCGCATCGTGTCAATCGACCTCGACGACGGCACCACCACCGACGAGGTCACCCTACCCACCGTCGACGGTGTCGACTCCACCGAGGTGGACCGCGCCTACCTGCTAACCCACGACGACCGCGTCTACCTGTCCACCCGCAAGACCGGGGACAGCCAGATCCTGGCCGTGGACGCCGCGGGCGGCACCCTGAGACTCGACTGGGAGTTCGACCTGGACCTGCGTGCCCCCGACCTGACGCTCGGTGACGGTGTCGTGCTGTTCCAGGACGGCCGCCGGGTCGCGGGTACCGCACCGTCGGTGACCGCGCTGGACCTCGAAGACGGCAGCGTGGTGTTCGACAACGGCGAGCGCGTGGGCGCCCAACCGCTGGCCAATCCCGACGGAAGCTTCTACGGCCGGACCA
>SLLJ01000261.1 GCA_007134165.1 Nitriliruptoraceae bacterium
CCGAGTCCGGCCATCAGCACGCCGAGCGCCGCGACGACCTCACCTTCCTGACCGGGCGGGACGCGCAGCCACGTCTGGTCGAGCAGATGCAAGAGCAGCGGAGCGTTGGTGCCGAGCATCCCGACCCGTTCGTCCAGCCGCGGCGGTTTGCCGCTGAGCGCACGGTGGACCCTCGAGAGCATCTCCGCCAGGTCGGAGAGGTCGTCGGTGGCGGTGACCAGCAGCTCGACCGGTTCGGTGTGATGCGCGAACGTCGTGGCGATCAGCCGCAGCCGCCGTACCCCATGCACCGCGGTCCGGGTGCCGAGCCCTCCGGCAAAGTTGATGTCCCCGTAGGCGGCCGGCATGCCCATCATCACCTCGCGGTACAGCTCGAGCAGCGGCACGAGCTCCTCGTCGATGATCGACAGTGCCTCCTGCCCGGACGTGCCTGATGCGAACGTCGGGATGTTGGTGATCTCGCTGCGGAGCACCTGCACGTGCATGAGCTGGGCGAAGACGTCGGGCACGCTGGCGTTGGGAACCTCGGAGGTCGGCACCCCGTCGATGAGGGGCAGCCGCGCCCGGAAGAACTGGGCCGGCACGACCGTGACGCCGGTCTGCGACAGGTGGTGGCTGCTGGCGGCCGGGCCGGTGAGCAGGGTGCGCAGCCGGTCGATGATGTCGCCGAAGCGGGCCGCATCCGGCCCCGAATGGTCGACGCCGGTCCGAAGCCGCAGTCCGGTGGGATGCGGCACCGCACCCAGCACCTCCGCGAGGCTGATCGTGGAGGCCGACGGGTCGGCGCCGGGCAGTCCGTCGGTGGCGTCCGGGTCCAGGGTCGCCGACGGCAGCGATGCCCGCCACACGTCCAGCAGCCGGGAGAGATGATGCTCGAGCTTCGTTTCGAACGGGCCGGGCGCCCACTGGACCGTCGGCGGCGAGGCGATCGGCAGGACCCCGTAGGGCTGCGGACCGCAGCGGAAGGTCGGAAGCAGCGCCCCACCCCGGACCCAGTCGCGGAAGAAGGTGCGTAGCTCAGCGGTGATCCCTGCCAGGGCCGGCGCCCCCCGCCAGTAGCGAAGCGGCCCGTCCAGATACCCGCCGATGGTGGCGTAGCCGACCGCCAGGTTCATGGCCCGACCGGCCAGCGCGTCGAGGTTGCCGGCCCCTTCACACCGGTCCCAGGCCGACGGGCGCAACCGCCCGAAGGCCAGCGACAGCGCGTCGGCCGCCGGCAGCGCATACAGCGAGGCCGGCGACCGCGAGATCAGCGCGGCGCGGCCCACTGGTGCCAGCGGCCGCGTCCGGTCCTCGAACAACCCGTCGACGTCGGGTGCGTCGATCGCCAGGCCCGCCGGCCCAAGCTCGGTGGCGTTGGTGGGCGTGCCCTGCGCCACCACGTCGATGCCGTCGGTGTAGTGCTGCACGGCCAGATGGGCGTCGAACGCGGCGGCGGTGGCCTTCGGGTCTTCGCCGTCGACCACGCCGGCCACCATCAGCGCCCCCACCGGATCGGGGACCTGCCCGATGGGGATGCGGTGCACCATACCCAGACGTTCCGCGGTGTCGAGGTCGGCGACCCAGGCCAGACCCTGGGCGTCGAGGAACGCGCCGAGCAGGTCCGCGTCGTCCCCCCGCCGGGTGGCGAGCGCCTCGAGGTCCTCGGCCGGCAGCGACGGCGCCATCGGCAGCTCGTCACGTCGGGGTTCGGTCAGGCCTTCGTAGCGCAGCTGGCCGGTGTCGTCGTAGAGGCGCACCACCCACTGGGCCGGCAGCAGCCGGGCCATCATCGCCCGAGGTGCGGTCGTCTCCTCGAGCGTCGCGAACCGCGGACGGGCCTTCGGACCCTGCTCGTCACGGTTGAGCGGCGTGGTCTGCTCGGCGACGTAGACGGCACGGTGCGCGCCGACGATGCCCGCCAGCCACGCACGCGCCTGCGCCTGAGCTGACGCATCGCCGTCGGCCTCCCAGATCCGCTGCCAGTAGGTGCGGCCGGCATCCTGCTCCCGGGCGGTGAGCAGCGGGTCGTGGCCGTCGGCGTGGATGGTGTCGGGCAGGATGCGCACCACCAGGTGGCGGGGCTTTTCCGGCGGCAGGTAGCGGGCCTCGAGCCGGACCGGCAGCAGCGCCAGGGGGATGGTCGCATCCAACGTGTCGAAGGCGGTCACGAGCCCCCCAGAAGGTCGGTTGCGAGGAAGGTCAGGCGGTAGGGGCGCTGGTAGGTGGCACGGGCCAGATGTGCGCTGTTTCGGCCCCACACGGCCTCGGCGGCCAACAATCCGGCTCCCGCCAGGTGGCTGTTGGCGGCGATGCCAAGGTGCGTGCCCTCACGCACGACGTCCCCCCAGGTCACCTGCGTCCGCGAGGTCAGCGGCGCGCTGCTCGGATCCTCGCCCGGGTTCAGCCCGAAACGTGGTTCGGCGGGCTGTTCCTCGATGACGATGCGCCACTGGCTGCCGGCGTCGGTCACCGCCGCCGCGTCGGCGACGTCGAAGCCGAGGAAGCGCACGTCGGGGGGCAGCCACCCCGCGAAGGTGGGCAGGTGTGCGACGTTGTCGGCCGGGTCGACCAGCAGCACGCGCACCGACGGATACTGCTGGACCAGGTCACCGCGCAGCAGCACGACGACCGCGTCGCCCTCGGCGGAGGACAGGGCGGCCAGCCGGCGGTCCATCGGCCAGGTGTGCACCGGGTCGATGTCGAGGATCGCCGGATCGGGACGGTCCCAGAAGCGTCGGAAGGTGGTCGACCCGACGTCGGCAGGGAACTCGCGCCACAGCAGCTCCCGGCTCATCTCGTGGTTGGCGCCGGCAAGGAACGAGGTGACGAACGCCGGATTGGCCTCCACCAGCCGCACGGCGTTGTCCGGGAAGTGCTGCACGCCGGGCAGCAGCAGCTGCGGTGAGCGTTCGATCAGGCTCCACACGAGCGCCTCGTCGAGCTCGGGGCCGAAGAAGGTTCGTCCCGGCAGTTCCTCGTCGTCGTGGTCGTCGAGTGCGGGGCCGAGGCCGGCGATGCGACCCTCGAGCCGGTCGCGCACCGTCCGGGTCGGACGCAGCGTCGAGGTCAACGCGGCGATCGCGCCGAGGTCGAGGTCGGCGGCGGCCGAGGGACGCCCGCCGCTGACGGGGATGCCCGGCGGTTCCAGGTCGGGGAACGGACCGGCAGGCGGGTACCGGCGGGGGTCGTCGGACCGGGTCCCGTCGGGCCGGCGCACGACGCCGTAGCCGAGGGTGGCGCGCTGGGTGGGGTCGGCGAACCGGTCGTTGAGCGCGCTGCGCCAGGACGGCAGCTCCGGGC
This sequence comes from Nitriliruptoraceae bacterium, assembly GCA_007134165.1. Classification (GTDB taxonomy): domain Bacteria; phylum Actinomycetota; class Nitriliruptoria; order Nitriliruptorales; family Nitriliruptoraceae; genus SKJO01. The sequence goes on from SLLJ01000261.1 coordinate 3,283, forward strand.
CTTCGCGGCGTCGGACCCGCCGGGCGACGACGCCGCCGGGACGCAGCTGCCGCAGGCCACTGCGGGACACCAGCGCGTTGGGCACGCTGCTCTCACGCACCAGACGTCGGGGTGCGTGTCCGTCGGCGGTGCGGGTGAAGGTCAGCTGGGGGGCGAACACCGCCAGACGGGAGACGGCGTCGAGCCCCTCGGCGCGGTGCTGCCAGGTGCGGGCGACCTCGGCCTGCAGCCGCCCGAAGCTCAGCTCGCGGTTGACCTCGCGGATCGCACCGGCCTGACGCCAGGCCTCCGCGACGAACCGCTCCTGGTGCTCACGGACGATCGTGGCGCCGAGCCCGGCGGCGGCACGACGGTTGGGCGGCAGGTTGAGCTGGCGCATCCAGCCCTGGTCCGGCACCGCATGCACGTCGGTGGCCAACGAGCCGTACAGCGGCGGGGTCACGACCGGGTCGGGGTCGTTGCGCTGCAGCACCACCCGGTGGTCGCTCTGGTCGAGCACGGC
>SLLJ01000014.1 GCA_007134165.1 Nitriliruptoraceae bacterium
GCCCTCGGCCTGGACGCTGCGGAGGAGCTCACCGAGTCGTTCCGGTTCTTCCAGGGGCTGCGGTTCGAGCACCACTTGCAGGCCTGGCGTGAACGTCGAGAACTGTCGAACCTGGTGCACCTCGACGAGCTCACGCCGACCCGCCGACGGCACCTCAAGGAGGCGTTCGTCGCCGTGGCGCGCGTCCAGCAGTCGGTCATCCACCGCCTCGGTGGTACGGAGGTGTCACGATGAACAGACTCCGAGCGGTCCTCGACGGGCTCGTACCCGGCCTGGGGCGAGGGCCGCGCCGACTGCTGGCGCTCGACCTCGAGACGACCGGCCTCGACCCAGAGCTCGCCGAGATCCTCGCGATCGGAACCGTCCCCGTGGTGGACGGCGCCGTGCGGATCGGAGCGACCACCTCGACGCTGGTGCGCCCGGGTAGGCGTCCGGCCGCCGAGGGGATCGCCGTGCACCACCTGCGGCCCTGCGACGTGATCTCGGCGCCCGCGGCGTGTGAGGTGCTTCCGGAAGTGCTCGCCGCGGTCGCTGACGCCGATGCCTTGCTGGTGCACCACGCGGCGCTGGACGTCCGGGTGCTCGAGCGTGCCTGCGCCGTGACCGGCCTGCACTGGCCCGCCCCGCGGGTCATCGACACCATCGACCTGATCGGGCGGGTCCGCCGGCGTCAACGGGCAACCGGGTCGGGCCGGCGGCTGCCCCGCGATCTCGCGGGGGCTCGGACAGCGCTCGGGCTGCCGCCCCATCAGGCTCACGACGCCGCCGCCGACGCGATCGCGACTGCTGAGCTCTACCTTGCGCTGCGCGTCCAGCTCGGCGGATGAGACCTCGGGGCCCGGGGAGCGTCCCGGGCCCCGGCGTCGTCACCCTTTGGTTTGCCGCCGGCTCGTCGCCGGATAGCGCATCTCCTCGATGAACTCCATCAGCTGCGCCGGTGGTGCCGGGGTCGCTCTGGACACGAGGATCGTGACCACGAAGTTCACGAGCGCGCCAACGGTGCCGATGCCCTCGGGGCTGATGCCCAACACGGTCGAGCCCGGCGAGACGTACAGCGACCAGATCATGTAGGTCGCGGTGAACACCAGGCCGGAGATCATCCCGGCGGCGGCACCCTTGGCGTTGCAACGTTTCCAGAAGATTCCCAGCACGATGATCGGGAAGAAGCTCGATGCCGCCAGGCCGAAGGCGAACGCGACCACTTGCGCGACGAACGCCGGCGGGTTGATGCCTCCGATCACCGCGATCACGACCGCGCCGGCCATGGCGAGCCGTCCGACCAGCAGCTTCTCTCGTTCGGTGGCGTGGCCCCGCTTGATACGACGGAAGTAGAAGTCGTGCGACGCCGACGAGCTGATCACGAGCAGTAGGCCGGCTGCGGTCGACATGGCGGCCGCCATGCCTCCGGCCGCGACGAGCCCGACCACCGGCGCCGGCAACCCCGCGATCTCGGGATTGGCGAGCACCAGGATGTCGTTGTCGACGGTGATGTCGGCGCCCTCAGCCGGGTTGTTGCTGATCGACTCGATCGTGTCGGCATCCGGGTTGACGATCACGAGGCCGGTCGCCTCCCAGTTCCCGACCCACTCCGGGAGTTCGTCGACCGGGGTGCCACCGAGCCCCTCGAGGATGTTGAACTTCGCGAAGGCGCCGACCGCAGGTGCGGTCGTGTACAGCAGTGCGATGAACAGCAGGGCCCAGAACGCCGAGTAGCGTGCCCCCCGCACCGATTTCGTGGTGTAGAAGCGGATGATGACGTGGGGCAGGCCGGCGGTGCCGATCATCAGCGCCATCGTCACGAGGAAGATGTCGAGCTGCGGACGCTCGGTGAAGGGTTGGGTGTAGGAGTTGAGTCCGAACTCGACGGACAGGGCGTTGAGCTCGCCGAGCACCTGGCCGAAGGTGATCTGGGGGATCGGGAAGTCGGTGAACGTCTGGGAGATCGCCGCTGCCGGGATCAGGTAGGCGGTGATGAGCACGGTGTACTGCGCCACCTGGGTCCAGGTGATGCCCTTCATGCCGCCGAGCACGGCGTAGGTGAAGATGATGGCCCCGGCCACGCCGACCCCGCCGGCGACCGGCAGGTTCAGGAACCGGCTGAACACGATCCCACCCCCGCGCATCTGGCCGACGACGTAGGTGAAGGAGATCAGGATTGCCGCGCCGGCGGCGATCGTGCGCACCAACTCGGAGTAGCGATCACCAACGAACTCCGGCACGGTGAACTTGCCCCATTTGCGCAGGTAGGGGGCGAGCAGCAGGGCCAGGAGCACATACCCCCCGGTCCAGCCCATCAGGTAGATCGCACCGTCGTAGCCGAGGAACGCGATCAGTCCGGCCATGGAGATGAACGACGCGGCCGACATCCAGTCGGCGGCGACCGCCGCACCGTTGGCGACGGTCGGGATGCCTTGGCCCGCGACGTAGAAGCCAGCGGTCTCCTTGACCCGGCTGCGCCAGGCGATGCCGATGTAGACCGCGAAGCTGAGGAAGATGAAGACCAGCGTCCAGAACTGGATGTCGCTCATGACCGGTCTCCGTTCTGGTCGCGTTCATCGACGCCGTACTCGACGTCGAGGCGATCCATCCGCTTGGCGTAGATCAGGATCAGGAGCACGAACACGTAGATGGATCCCTGCTGGGCGAACCAGAAGCCGAGCGGGAAGCCGGCGATGACGATCTCGTTGAGTTGCTCGACGAGCAGGATCCCGAACACGAACGACACGGTGAACCAGATCGCGAGCAGAATCGCCATCAGGCGCAGGTTGCGCTTCCAGTACTCCTCCCGCCAGCTGGTGTCCGGGTTCTCGGCATGATTCGACTCGCTCACCCTCGTCTCCTCCCAGACGCCGGAGGGCAGGCCCGCCCGACGCATCGACGCCACGGCTGCGCGAAGACGCTGCCCGGGCGGCAGACCGCCCGCAAGACCCGCGCCGTGAGCGGACCGAAACTCGGCGCGAACGGTCATCGAAGCGGTCAAGGCGGCGTAGGGGGCGCCGTGGCGACCGTTCGAGCTCCCCACGGCGCCGCTGGGAGGGCGAGGCGGCCCGTTCGGCAGGCGGTCCCGGGCTTACGAGGCCGCGCTGGTTACCGTGGCCGCATGGAACGCGCCGCCACCTCGCCTGCTGCCTCCAGGCCGCGTTGGCCCTACGCGGGCGCCGGGCAGCAGACCCTGCTGTGGGCCAGCATCCTGATCACGGTCGGCGCGTTCCTGCCCTGGCTGATGACGAGCTTCGGCACGTTCGGCGGCATGCGGGGTGCCGGGAGCTGGACCGTGTTCGCCGGGGTGATCGGGATCGGTGCCTCCCTGATGCGCAGCCGGCGCCTGGTGCTCCTGCACGCCGTGGGCATCGCGTCGATCGCGATCGCCCTGCCGCTGTGGCAGGTCGTCCACCTGATCGGCATGGTGGGGCTGGGGGGCTGGCTGCCCGGCATCGGTCTGATCATGACGTTCGTCGGGGGCGTTGCCATCGCCCGTGCCGCGCTCGTGCTACGCGCCGCGGACTGAGCCGATGGCCGTGGTCCCGATCCGGGACGCCACCGTCAGGTACCGCGATGTGCGGAGCGCGCGTCGATGGGAAGGCAGGCGCAGGCGGTAGATCCTGCCGGAGACCCCGAATGTTGCGCGACAGCCAGGCCGGCAGTGCCCGGGCCGTCCGTCCACTCTGGTGTGTGCCGGGCGAGTCGTTGGCCTGGCCGACGAGCCACGCGATCGTGGCGGCCGTGGTGTTCTCGCGGCTGCGGCGGAGGAAGGTCGTGCGGTCCCCTTCGGTGACGACGGAC
>SLLJ01000183.1 GCA_007134165.1 Nitriliruptoraceae bacterium
GATCGCGACGATCGCGACGATCGCGGTGAGCACGGCGATCGCGACGAGCACGACGAGCAGGCTAACGTCGACCGGGCGGCCGTCGTCGTGGTGGTCACCGCGATCGTTGGTCGGGCACGCCGCGGTCAGGAGCAGCGCTGATGGGGCAGCACCTCGACGACCCGAGGGGGCAGCACCGGCATTCGTACCGCTCGGTGAGCGCCTACCACGCGGCCTCCCACCACGCGGTCTCTCGTCCTGCGGCGATCGGGGTGCGGATGGTCGGGGTGCTCGTGCTCGTCGCGTGCGCGCTCGTGGTGGCCCCCGCCAAGCCGTACGCTGCGGCGGATCTGGGCGGCTCGGATCCTGCGGTCCGCGTGGGCCCCGAGCCCGCGCAGGTCGAGCCGGCCTTCCGGCCCATCATGTCGCTGGTGGTGCGTGACCAGCCGACCACCGCCACCCTCAACACCCCGCTCGACCCGCCGGTGGTCGTGGCCGTGGTCGACGGTTCCGGCCGTCCCGTGCTCGACACCGCCGTGGGCGACGTCGAGGTGGCGCTGCGTCCTCCGCCTGGTGTGCTCAGCCCGCTCGGTGGATCGACCTCCGCACCGGTGGTCGACGGCGTTGCGGTCCTCGACGACCTGCGTCTGCGCACCACCGGCGAGGGCTACCGCCTCGATGTCGAGGTGGAGGTGGACGGGACCTGGCTCGAGGTGACCTCCGATCCGTTCGCGGTCGTGGTCGCCGAGCCGCCCCGGGCCGGGCACGTCGACGCGGTCGACTGCGCTCAGGCCGCGCCTGGCGCCGGGCTGCTGTTCCTCGACGGCCGACCGGTCGAGGCGGTGCTCGCGACCATCGACGACGGCCGAGGGGTGCGCCTCGAGCACCCGGACATCGAAGGCTCGCTGTCGGTCCCGGCCACCCTCGGGCACCCTGCGGGCGCGGTGTCGGGCCGCACGCTGTTGCTCGGTGCCCGGGATGCCGTGTCGGTGCGCGCCGGTCGGCTGCTGCCGTCCTCTCCGGTCGGGGTCTGGTTGCTCGGCGACCCGCCGTGTCCGCTGGCGGCGTCGGGCGCCGACGGCCCCGAGTCCACCACGCTGCGGCACCTGGCCCGGTTCTCCGACGGCCCCGAGTCCACCACGTCGCGGCACCTGCCCCGGTTCTCCGACGGCTCCGCCGACGCCGTCGCCGACGACGCCGCCATGGTCGAGGTCACCCCGCTCGGCACCCTGTCGGCCGCTGCGGACGGGACGGTGCGGGGCAGCCTCGGGCTGCCTGCAGGCCTCACCCCCGGCGCCTCCACGGTGCAGGTGGTCGCAACGCTCGCTGACGGGCGCTCGATGCTGGCGGCGACCGGGGTGCTGCTCACCCCGCCACCGTTCGCAGACGTCGACCCGGCGGGTGTCCATGCGCCCGCGATCCGGCGGATCACGACGTTGGGCATCACCAGGGGGCTGGCAGACGCCACCTACGGGCCCGGCGCCTCCGTGACCCGTGGGCAGATGGCCTCGTTCCTGGCCCGGGCGCTGGAGTTGGACACCGGCGATCAGCCGCGGTTCCCCGACGCACTCGGCACCGTCCACGCGGGTGCGGTGGCGGCGGTGGCCGAGGCGGGGATCGCCAGCGGCTACGCGGACGGCACCTTCGGGGTGGGCGAGCCGATCCGCCGGGATCAGATGGCCTCGATGCTGGCCGCCGCGGCCGGGCTCGGGCCCCAGGCCGAGGGTCCGTTCGCCGACCTCGGCGCCAACGTGCACGCACCCGCGGTCAACGCGGTCGCCGCCGCCGGGATCGCGCTCGGTGACGGGCACGGTCGCTACCGGCCGGCGGATCCGGTGCGCCGCGACCAGATGGCCTCGTTCCTGGTGCGGCTGCTCGACCATGAGCGTGACGGGTCAGGCGAGGTCAACCGGGCCCGCTAGCCGTCGGACACGATCCGCAGCCGGCCCGGCGGGGTGGGTCGGGACCCGGCGAACCCGCCGAAGTGGTGCCAGTTCCCGACCGAGGTGAGTAGTTCGTCGGTGGCCTGGCCGGCCGCGGGGAGCCACCTCGGTGTCCGACCGAACAGCTGACCGGCACCGACATCGCCGGCGGCGAGCCTGGGTCCGAGCGCCGCGAAGGCGGCTGCCAGTGACCGTGTCGGCGGGGGACCGACCAGCTCGCGCTCGAGGTGCTGCATGGTCAGCAGGTAGCGGGTGAAGCGGTGCTGGTCGAGGTCGAAGCCGGCCATGATCTCCTCGGCGACCCTGCCGCCGCGGTCCTGCAGGCGGCGGATGGTGGCCGGCGGCATCGCCAGGTTCAGTCCGCCTTCGCCGGCGGCCGCGTCCAGCCGGGCTTCGTACACCCGGTCGCGGTAGCCGGGCAGCTCGGCCTGCAGTGCGTCACGCCAGTTCTGCATGGTGTCGAGGATGCGCCCGGCCAACGCGGTCGGCGTGGCGATCGGCACCCACCGGGCGGGGCGGGGGCCGTCGGGGCCGGCCGGGATGCCCACGTCGGTCTCGCCGGGGACGACCTGTCCACCAGCATCGAGGGGCAGGGGGGCGAACGACAGCGTGAAGGTGGGGCGCCGGGGCAGCCAGACGTCGAGCAGGTGGACGGGGAAGTTGCTGGAGATCCCCCCGTCGGAGAACCAGCACGGCACCCACGGTCGGCCGGGGGCCTCAGGGTGGCGGGCGTAGAGGCGCACCGCGGTGAACAGCACCGGGAACGACAGGCTCAGACGCACCCCGAGCAGCACCGGCAGGTCCGCCGGCTCGGGCAGCTGCAGCAGCCGTGCGGTGCCTTCGACCGGAGTCCCATGCTCGCGTAGCCAGGCGACCACCGGTGCGGGCAGCACGCCGACGAGGTCGTCGGGATCCACGGCCAGCCCGGCCAGCCCGTCGGGCAGCCGCACCGGCCGTGCGGTGGACACGTCGGTGGTCATCAGTTGTAGGTCGACGCTGCCCGCCGCTGCGCCGGGTCCGGGGGTGTCGGCCAGCGCTCCGAAGGTGAGCGGCTGGTCATCGGGCCGTCCGGCGGCGGCCTGGAGGTGGCGGTGCAGCCAGTCGGTCAGCGCCTCGCCGTCAGTCGACGACCCGGGGACCAGCCCGAAGCCCGGGCGTGAGAGCACCCGCCAGGCGTGCAGCCCGACCCCGATCCCGGCCAGCGCCAGCGGCCACAGCAGCGGCAGCAGCAGGCCGGTCACCACGGTACGCACGCTGATCCGGCGGGCCAGTCCGCAGGTCACGGCCACCGAGATCGCGCTCCAGACCGCGACCAGCGCCATCCCGGCCGCTGCGGGTCGGTCGATGCCGGCGCCGACCGGCCACCAGATCAGGCCCAGCGTCACCCACCAGGCCACCAGCACGACCAGCGCCGTCGGTGCCGCGGCGAGCACGCTGAGCGCGGCGCGCAGCCGGCCCTTCCCTGCGAGCAGCCCGAAACCGACCGCGTGCAGTTCGCGGGCCCGGTGGTGGGGGCGGAACAGGCCCGCCAGCAGGCCCGGGGTGACCAGCTCGGCATCGATCACGTCGAGCTGCTCGAAGCCGGTGCCCGCGCCGGTCTGCCGGCCGTGTTCGGCCGCGGCGGTCAGCGCGGCCGCGATCGCCCCGGCGGAGGCGCCGCCGATGCCGCGGAAGCGGTAGCGGGCGGCCAGCCGCCGGACCGCGGCGGGGTACACCACCCCGGAGGTGATCCCTCCGCGCATCACCAGGTCGCACTCCTCGGTGGGACCTGGCCGGGGGCCGGGTGGGAGGTCATGCGTGGGGCAGGTCGCGGTCATGGGGTCGGGGTCGTGGGGCACGGCCTTCGCAGCGATGTCGAC
>SLLJ01000178.1 GCA_007134165.1 Nitriliruptoraceae bacterium
CCGGCGGCGGCGAGCAGCCCCCCGTACCCGAGCGGGCGCCACCGCCGCGCCGGGTCGACGGCGCGCGCCCGGCGCATCACCCACAGGCCACCGACGACCAGGGCCACCGAGGTTGCGGTGTTCGTCGGCTGGCCGACCCCGGTCGCCCGCCAGTGCTCGCAGTCGCCCTGCCCCAGCGGTTGACGGCCCGCCCTCGAGGTGCGCTTCGACCCTCCCGCTCTCCTCATCCCGCCAGCTCCGTCCCACCATTGCCGGCAGCGAACGCTTCGTGGCCGGTCATGACCGGGGGTCAGTCGCCTGCTGTGTGCCGGCCGCCCCCAGCGCGATGATCCGGTCGGCCACGCCCTCCCAGCTCCACGCCGCGATGGCGGTCGCCCGGGCGGCCTGCTCCAGGCGTCGGTGATCCGGGGCGGACAGGGAGATCAGCTCGGTCAGCGTGCGACGCAGGTCGGTGACGTCGCCGGTCGCGAACGAGGCGAGGTGGCGCAGCTCGGCGGGGTAGGACGCCTCCAGGCGGGTGGCGATCTCGGCCAGGCCGGAGTGCCGCGCCACCAGCGGCGGGCACCCGCAGGCGGCCGCCTCCGCCGCGACCATCCCGAAGGCCTCCGGGAACACCGAGGGGGTCACCGCGACGTCGGCCAGCGGCCACAGGTAGCGCAGATGCCGGTGCTCGAGCGGGCCGGTCAGCAGGACCCGGTCGTCGGCCTGCTGCTCGAGCGTGGCGCGGGCCGGCCCGAACCCGACGACGACCAGCCGGGCGTCGACCGTGCGCATTGCCTCGAGCAGCAGCCCGACCCCCTTCTCCTCGCTGAGCTTGCCGACGTACAGGACCGTCGGTGCCGGGTCGGCCAGGAAGCGCGCGAAGCGCTCGGCGTTGCCCTCGTCGGGTGCGCGCTCGTCGTGGTCGTCGACGGGGTTGGGCGCATCGCGTCGGCTCTCCTCCACCAGGCCGGCCAGCGCCTCGTCGCGGGGGCGCGGCCGCAGCACCTCGACGTCCACGCCGGGGGGGATCACCTCGGTGCGTGCCGGCAGGTGCGGCGGCCCGACCAGCTCGTCGAGCACGCCGGTGATGTGGTCCGAGCCGGCGATCAGCGCGGTGGCCGCGGACAGGGTCTTGGCCGCCCAGCGGGTGAGCTCCGCGTTGCCCCGCATCGCGTACTCGAGCTCCGAACCGTGGACCTTGACCACGAAGGGCACGCCGAGTGCCGCCCCGACAGGTGCGCCGAGCAGCACGTGGTTGACGAGCAGCAGGTCGGCCGGGAGTTCGGCCCGCACCGCCGCCGCGTTGTCCTCGACGAACCGTTGGCGGTCGGTGGCATCCATGTCGCCGAGCAGGACGGGTTCTGCGCCCTCGTAGCGGTCCAGGACGAACACCGGGAGCGGGCCGTGAAGCTGCGGTCGGACGATGCGAGCGCCTCCGAGGTCGTAGCGCGCCGGGTGCGGGTCCTGGCAGATCACGACCACGTCGTGTCCCTGCCGGCTCCAGGTGCGTGCGAGCGACCGGGTGTAGACGTTGGATCCTGTTCCGCCCAGCAAGTAGCCGTGCCAGATGACGATCCTCATCCGTCCACCGAAGGTCTCACCGCTCCGCCGATGTCCACTCCCGATCTGCTCGTCGATCCACCAGCGAACCCCCCCGGTGATCGGGAGCAGCCGAAGCCGGGTGCGATGATAACGATACGAACGTGTTCGCCTGGCTGCCGGAACTCGGTGCCTTCGGCGGGGCCGTGCCAGACTGATCGACCTGAACTCAGCGCGCCGAGGCGGTCCGGCTAGATTCGGATACGGCGGGCCCGCCGTGCGGTCGACACCGCTCGGCGACCCCGCCTCGGACCTTCGGGCAGCGAGCGGAGGACACTCCCCATGCGCGGTGACATCATCCTGGTCGGCGACGAACACCGGGCGGCGGCAACCGCGATCGTCGACCACCTCGTCGACGAGATCCGCGCGACCGACCGCCGGTTCACGATCACGGTCGCCGGCGAGTCCGGCAGCGGCAAGTCGGAGATGGGCCGGGCGCTCGCCGACGAGCTGATCGGGCGTGGCATCCCGGCGGCGGTGCTCCAGCAGGACGACTACTACGTCCTGCCCCCGAGGTTCAACGACGCGGCACGCCGCGCCAACATCGCCTGGGTCGGGACGACCGAGGTCCGCCTCGATCTGCTCGACGAGCACCTCGAAGCGGCCCAGGACGGCGCGGACGAGATCGTCAAGCCGCTGGTCATCTACGAGGACAACCGCATCGACGAGGAGACCGTCTCGCTCACCGACGTCGAGGTGGTGATCGCCGAGGGCGTCTACACCTCGCTGTGCGAGCACGTCGATCGGCGGGTCTTCATCGCGCGCAACCGGCTCGAGACCATGGAGCACCGCCGCAAGCGGGCGCGCGAGGAGTTCGACCCCTTCATCGAGCAGGTGCTGGTCATCGAGCACGAGATCATCTCGCAGCACCGTGAACGAGCCGACGTCGTCATCAGCAAGGACTACGACGTCGAGCTCGTGCCGCGATGACCACAGCCGAGCACCCGTCGATCGCGGCGTACGTCTCCGGCGGCCGGTCGTTCGTGGCCGGGCTGCGACCACAGGACGCGCTCGCGATGCCGCTGGCCGAGGTGCTCGACGTGCTCCGGCGCCGTCACGGACCGGCGGTCGACGTCGCGCTGTCCGGGCCGGCCGTCGACCTCGACGCGGACCTCGCCGACCTGCCGCCCGTGGTGCGCTCACCCGTCGCCGACCGGCCCGACAGCTCATGGCTCAAGCGCGCCAACATGGTGGGCATCAACCTGCGCACCGTCGGCGACCTCGGCAACGTGGTCAAGTACGGCCTGACGCTGCCGGGTGCGTTCGACGCGGTCCAACTGCTGCCGTTCTGGGAGTCCGGCGTCGTCAAGAGCCTGTACGGCATGGCCAGCTGGCACCTCGACAGCTCCCTGTTCTCCGACGAGTTGTACGCCCAGGCGCCCCACCTCGACTCGATCGGCCGCCAGCTGCGCGCGATGAGCAACCTGCTGCACGTCACCGGGCGGACCGTCGGCCTGGATGTCGTCCCGCACACCGACCGGTTCTCCGAGCAGGCGCTGGCCAACCCCCACCTGTTCGAGTGGATGCACATCCGGGAGTACCGGATCGTCGACCACACCGACGGCGTGCTCGACCAGGTGGTGCACGCCATCGTCACCTGGCTCGGCGAGCGGGGCCCGGCCCTTCACGCCGAGGTGCTGCCCCCGGACGCTGACGCGCTGTTCGCGCTGGACGAGGACGCGCGGCTGCGGGTGATGTTCGGCGATCCCGGCGACACCTACGGGCGCACCGAGCGCCGGGTGGACCTGGTCAAGTACCTCAAGTGGTTCGGCCTCGAGCCGGTCCCGGCCACGATGGCGCCGCCTTTCCGCGGCATCGTGATCGACCCCGATCCCGGCAAGCTGGTCATCGACGAGCACGGCATGCACTGGCCCGACATCGTGATCCGCGAGCCGCAGTTCATGTCCCGGGTCTTCTCGCCGATGGCGCGCTACAAGCTCTACCAATCGGTCGACGACAACCGCGACTGGGTCATCGACTTCGACCGGCCGGTGCAGGCGGCGTGGGACTACGTGTGCACGCACTACGCGCGCGCCCGGCACATCGGCAACTTCGACTTCATGCGCGGAGACATGGCCCATGTGCAGATGCGGCCCGACGGCGTCCCCGCCGACGGGGTCGACGACTTCTACGACATCCACCGCGCCATCAAGCACCACATCCAACGCGTCCACGACGCGCCCTGGTTCGCCTC
>SLLJ01000353.1 GCA_007134165.1 Nitriliruptoraceae bacterium
GGGACGCTCCTGGTGACCGGCGCCAACGCATGAGCGTTGATCGCCCACGGGTGTGCGCAAGGGGTGAAGCCGACCCGACCAGATCGGCCTCGCGGCATGCTTCGCCGGCCCGGAAGGAGGTCGGATGGCGCCGGTCGTGCTGATCACGGGGACGTCCACGGGCCTGGGGGCCGCCTGCGTCGAGCGGCTGGCGGGCGCCGGCTGGACCGTGCTGGCCGGCGTGCGGCGCGAGGCCGACGGCCAGGCCCTGCAGGCGCGGGTGGGCGGCGACGTCCGGCCGCTGCTGCTCGACGTCACCGACGCCCGTGCCATCGAGCGCGCTGCGGCGACCGTGGCCGAGGTGGTCGGCGAGAGGGGACTGCAGGGCCTGGTCAACAACGCGGGCGTTCCCGTCACCGGACCGATCGAGCTGGTCCCCGTCGAGCAGTGGCGGGCCCACCTCGAGGTCAATCTGCTCGGGGCGGTGGCCCTGACCCGGGCGCTGTACGACCAGGTGCGTACCGCCGGGGGCCGGTTCGTGTTCATCGGCTCGCAGTTCGGCCGGATCGGACTGCCCTCAAGCTCCCTCTACGCGGCCGGCAAACATGCGCTCGAGGCGGTGGTCGAGTCCCTGCACCACGAACTGGCCGGTACGCCGATGCGTGCGGTGCTGATCGAGCCCGGACTGATCCGCACGCCGCTGCTCGACAAGACGGCGGCGGGGATCGCCGAGAGCTCCGGGCAGCTCGCCGCCGGCGGGGGGGACGAGCACCAGCGACTCGAACCCGGCATGCGGGTCTTCGTGGAGGCGGGCCAGGCGCTGGGCATGCCCGCCGATCGCGTCGCCCGCCGCGTAGAGCATGCGCTGAGCGCCGCCCGTCCCCGGCGCCGTGACCTGGTGGGCATCGATGCCCGGCTGATCGGTGCGGTGACCAGGCTGCCCGACCCGCTGCGTGACCGGATCGTCGCCGGCGTGCTACAGGCGCTCATCGGGGTGGGGCGTCGCCGCGGCTTGAACGGCGTCGGGGACCGAACACCGACGGAGCGAGGTGAGCCGTGAGCGGTGACGGCGAGCCGTCGCCGCTCGGTGCTGGTGCGGCGAGCGCCGCACTGGCCGGGCTGGTCGTCTCGTCAGCAGCGTTGGTGTCCGCCCCACGGCTGATGCCGCCGTCGTACTCCTGGTTGGCGCACACCACCAGCGAATCCGCCGCCCAAGGGGTTCCCGGCGCCTGGCTCGCGCGCGCAGGGTTTCTGCTGCTCGGGTGCTGCGTGATCGTCATCGCGGTGGTCCGGCGGGCACGCTGGGGTCGGTGGGGGGTGGGACTGCACGCGGCCTTCGGCGCGTTGATGATCGCCACCGGGATCTTCTCCGCCCGGCCGTGGGAACCCGGGCTGCCGTTCTCGCCGGTGGAGGACCTGCTGCACTCGGTGGCCGCCACATCGTTGGGCTTTGCGTTCGCCGTGGGCGTCGTCCTCGTCGCCTGGCGGCACTGGCGGGACACGGGTGCTTGGCGCCTGCTCGACGTCACGGCGGTGACCGCCTCCGTCGTGCTCCCGCTGGCAATGCTCGGTTTCGAGCCGTTGACCGGCGCACTGCAGCGGGTCATGTTCCTCCTCGCCTACCTGTGGTACGGCCGCGAGGCCTGCTCACGCCCGCAGTGAGACCCGTCCCGGGGGCCTACCCCGGCGTGCGGCGAGGCAGCATGGCCAGGACCAGAGCGACTACGAGCAGCAGGGAGAGTCCCCGCAGCGTCAATCCCCACACCTCGAACGACGGGTCGCGTTCGGGGGCGATCGCGACGTACATGCCGGCCAGGGCCAGCTGCACGAGGATCACGATCGCCATCAGCCACCGCCACGGACGAAGCCACAGCACGACCCCGAGCAGCAGGTGGACCCCGCCGGCGGCGCCGAGGATGCCGAGCTCCCCGGGCTCGGCCTCACCGAGCGAGAGCACCCCCGTGGCCAGCAGCAGGTAGACCACGGCGATCAGCACCGCGAGGGCGGCGGCTGCCCGACTGGCCTTGGAGCCGGGGCGGGCAGGGGCTGCGGGGTGCGTACCGGTGGTCACGGCAGATCCTCCACGGTGGGGGCAGCAGACAGGCAGAAACGAACGCCCTCGCTGCGCGACGAGGTGGAACCATTCAGCGCCTGTTCGGGCGCCTGGTCCAGGGGCGCTCGACCCGTGTTCGCGGGCCGCGGGTCCCGACCGGCGGCAACGGTGTCCCGGGAGTCAGGGCAGGGGCGCGGTTGCAGCCAGGACGGCCGGGTGGGCGCAGTCGTCGTCCTCGTCTTCGTGGTCGTCGAGGTAGCCCTCGGCCGTCACCTGCCACTCGGGCAGCGGATCGGGGAGACTGCGCCATGTTTCGGGCCCCTGGGCGAGCTCCTGGTCGGTCAGCAGGGCAGGGTCGAGCACGGCCCGCACGGCCGCTTCGTCGAGGTCCTGGGCGATGAACACCAACTCTTGACGGCGGTCGCCGACCTGGTCGTCCCAGATCCGCTGGAGTGCGGCCGTCTCCTCGTCGTCGAGGTCCCACTGATCACGCGGTGTGTCCGCCAGCCACCAGCCGGCCGGCTCCAGCCCGAGCCACGGTCCGGCCTGGGACCACGAACCGCAGATCTGGGGGCGGGTGGCCAGCCACACCGATCCTTTGGAGCGCAGGATCCCGTCCAGGGCCTCGGCCGCAGCGGCCAGGCGGGCCGGGTGGAAGGGGCGACGGGCCCGGTACACGAAGCTCGAGATGCCGTACTCCTCGGTCTCGGGCACGTGCTCGAAGCCCTCGAGCTCGCGCAGCCAGCCCGGCAGCTGGGCGGCGGATTCGAGGTCGAAGCGGCGGGCACCGACCACCTCGTCGAGGTCGATTCGTCCGAAGCTGGTGTGCCGTTGGCGGGCGCCGGGGTTGAGCATCCGCAGCGCGGCGCACACCCGGCCGGTGAGTTCGGGGCCGGCCAGGTCGGTCTTGTTGACCACCAGGACGTCGGCGAACTCCACCTGATCGAGCAGCAGGCTCGACAGCGCCCGGTCGTCCTCGGGGGCGGCGTGCAGGCCGCGGTCGAGCAGCAGATCCTCCCCGCCCAACTCGTCGAGGATGGTGGAGGCGTCGATGACGGTGACCATGGTGTCGATCTGCGCGAGGCTGCTGAGACTGGTGCCGTCGACGGCCTCGAAGGCGAAGGTCACCGCGACCGGAAGCGGCTCGGAGATGCCGGTGGACTCGATCAGCAGATGGTCGAAGCGGTCGTCGCGGGCGAGCTCGGCGACTTGGACGAGCAGGTCCTCGCGCAGCGTGCAGCAGATGCAGCCGTTGGACATCTCCACGAGCTGCTCGTCGATCCGATCGAGACGGACCTCGCCACGCACGAGATCGACGTCGATGTTGAGCTCGCTCATGTCGTTGACGATGACGGCCACCTTGCGACCCGCCCGCTGGTGCAGCAGATGGGTGAGAAGCGTGGTCTTGCCCGACCCCAGGAACCCGGACAGGACCGTGACCGGCAGGCGACGGCCGCTGCCGGCCGTGTGGTCGTGGACGTCAGTCACGCGCGTAGCGGCGACGGAAGCGCTCGACCCGCCCTGCGGAGTCCACGATGACCTGCTTGCCGGTGTAGTACGGGTGGCTGGCCGAGGAGATCTCCACGTCGATCACCGGGTAGGTGTTGCCGTCCTCCCATTCGACGGTCTCTGGACTCGTGAGGGTGGACCGTGTCAGGAACGCGAAGCCGGCCGAGCGGTCGCGGAACACCACCGGCTCGTAGCGGGGGTGGATGCCGGGCTTCATCGAGGATCCTCCGGGGTGGTCGGCAGCAGCTCGGCTTCGTCGCCGAGCCAGGGGGTGAAGGGGTCGGGCCAGGTGCGCCAGACCTCCGGGCCCATCGCCAGCTCGGCGTCGGTCAGCAGGCAGGTGTCGAGTGCGGCGACCAACTCGTCGAGGTCGCGGTCCAAGGTGGTGAGCACCAGGTCCTGGGCACGGTCGCCGTAGTAGGGGTCCCAGCGACGCTCGGCCTGCGCGCGCCGAGCGGGGTGTGCCGGGCCGTGGTCGTCGACCGCGTCGAGCCAGGCATCTACGGCGGCCAGCTCGTAGCTGCTCGCCACGGCCTCGAGCTCGAGCACGGTCCCCGGGCGGGTCGCGACCCACAGCCAGCCGCAGGCGCGCAGCAGTCCGGCGAGCCCGTCGCCCTCCAGGAGCATCAGGAGCCGACCCGGGTGTAGCGGACGGCGTCGGTGCCAGCAGCGCTGCTCGACGCCGTCGCGTCGCAGCGACGATCGGCAGCGGGGGACCCCGGCTTGCAGGCGCGCCAGGAGGGTCGCATGGTCGTGCCGGACGGCCACCGGCCAGGACGGGTCGTCGACGTGGCGCTGTGGGACCGGGCCGGCCAGGGCCTCGATGATGGCGGCACGACGGGCCTCGGCACCATCGTGCAGCACCAGATCGGCGAACTCCAACTGGCGGGCGAGGATCTCGGCCAGTGAGCGGGGATCCTCGCCGAGGTCCTCGAGCGTGTCGATGCCGTCCCCGCAGAGCAGGCGAGCCTCGATCAGGTGGGGGTCGAGTGCGGCCGCGATCGATCGCAGGTGGGCAACGCCTGCCTCGACGAGCGCCACGGCCACCGCCGCCGGCTCCACCGAAGGAGGCAGGACCAGCAGCACCTGTCGGCCGGACAGTTCGGCCAGTGCGGCCTCGGTGTCCTCGCGCAGCAGGCAGGACAGGCAGCAGCGCTCCCCGGCCCGCAGCGCGTGGTCCCCGACGCCGCCGTCGCACTCGATGACGCGGTGCACGCAGCCGTCGACGTCGAGCGTGGTGAGCTCGTGGCGGATGACGACGAGGTCCTCGTCACCCGCTCGTGCGGCGGCGACGGCGCGCTCGCGCACGAGGGGGTCCAGCGACGCGAGCAGGGTCACGGTTGGTGGAGTCATGCCCGAACGATAGCGACTCTAGGAATGACTCTCAACTATGGGGGGCGCTTGTGGATGCCGGCCAGCGGCTACGGGCAAGGGCTACGGGCAGGGGAAGCGGGGTTCGGCCGCCTCGGGGTGCTCGTCGATCACCCACCCCTCGACGTGGCCGGTGGCCGGGTCGTAGCGGTGCTCGAAGCGCACCGGCTCGAGGCTCGGGAAGAAGCCCTCCCCGGTGACCGACCACCAGCCGTCGTCGAGCAGCTCGGCGCTGACGTACTCCTCGGGTGCCGACACGCCGCAGACCTCGAGCGCGTCGCGGACCGCGGTGATCGCGGACGAGGGATCCGGTGCGGGTGCCGCGGCATCGGGGTCGAGCACGGCGCGGAACAGGAAGGTGGCCATCTGTGCCCGGGTGACCTGCCCCGCAGGGTCGAAGCGTCCCCCGCCGACCCCCGTGGTGATGCCGGCGGCGGCCACGGCGCGGATGCCGGGGGCGTGCACGCTGTCGGGGGCGACGTCGGTGAAGGTGTCCCAGCCGGGATCGGCGAGCTCCAGCGCGCGGGTGAGGAAGGTCGCCATCTGTGCCCGTGACACGGTCTGCTCCGGCGCGAACCGGCCCGGTCCGACTCCTGTGGTGATGTCGGCGGCGGCCACGGCGCGGATGCCGGGGGCGTGCACGCTGTCGGGGGCGACGTCGGTGAAGGGGCTGCCGCCCGGGTCAGCGAGCTCGAGCGCACGGGCCAGGAAGGTCGCCATCTGGTCGCGGCGTACCGCCAGCCCCGGGCCGAACGTGCCGTCGGCCCGCCCGGTGGTGATTCCGGCCTCGGCGACCGCGGCGATGCCGGCGGCGTGCGGGCTGTCGGGATCGACGTCCGGGAAGGACGTCACCGGTGGCGTCGGCGTGCCGGGATCCGGACCGGGGCCTGGACCGTCGTCGCCCAGCAGCGCCTCTCGCTCGAAGTCCGTGAGCTCGGCCAGCGCCTCCTCGGCCGAGAACGACGAGGTCTGCATCCCGGCGCCCGTCACCGCAGCCTGCTGCCCGGCGGTGATCAACTCGCCCTGCGCGGTACCGTTCGGCACCACCTCGACGGCGCCGGTGACCACCCGGGCGGTCGAGGTGGTGCCGTCCTCCTCGAACGCCACCAGCGTGCCGCGGATGCCGAACACGGCCTGCGACAGCTCGACGTCCATCGAGCCGTCGATCAGCATGCGCGTGATGTTGGTCCACATCGTGCCGATCAGCAGCTCGAGGTTGGTCTTGCCCTCGGCGGCGTTGACGATCCGGAGGATCGAGTTCGAACCCATCGAGATCGTGGCCATGTTCTCCAGGCTGAGGATCGCCCCGCTGTCGCCGCGGGTCTCGATCTCGTCCCCCTCGTAGATGACGCTGTCGAGCGTGGCGACGGAGAAGTCGTCGGGGTCCTCGGCGGGGATGATGTAGACCTCACCGAACAGGTCGCTGACGCGCACCGTGGTCTGCTCGCCGCGGACCCGCACCCGCACGCGGAAGGTCTCCTCCTCCCGCTCTCCGGTGGTGGCGTGCCGGTAGGCAGCCTCGACCTCGAGCTCGACGCTGCCGATACCCACGCCCGTGACCATCCCGGGAGATCTCAGGCTCACCACCGGGGTGCCGTCCCGGGGATAGTGCTGGGTGTGCACCCGCACGGACGAGTAGATCCCCTGGTGGCTGCCCCAGTCGGTGATGACCTGGGCGGTGTCGCCGACCTGCAGCGACAGATCGTTGACGTTGATGGTCACCGGCTCGATAGCGTCGTCGACCTCGCCCACGACGTCGATGACGAAGGTGAGCACCTCGTCGACCGCCCCGAAGGCGATGTCGACGATCCTCACTTCGATGCGAGCGGTTCCCGGCGCCAGCGCCGTGACGAGGCCGGTGTCCGACACCGCCACGACCCCCAGGTTGTCCGGGTCGTTGGCGAACCGCGCCACCGTGAACTCCGGCATCCAGTCCGGGATGGTCACCAGGATCTGGTGCGTCTCCCCGACGGTCAGGGTGGCCTGGTCGTGGTCGAGCGAGGCGGGGGGTCCTTGCGATGCGAGGGCGACCTGCTCGTCATGACGGTCGGATGGTGGAGGCTCGGAGCGCTCCACGGCGACCGAGGCACCGGGGAGCACGGCCACCAAGGCCACCACCAGTCCCAGCACGGCCGCCCGCGATCCCACCGGCCTGCGCCCTTGTCGATCCCGGGTGTTCACGCCTGCTCCTCGCGACGGCGGCGTCGTGGCGACACCTCCCAGGGTTCTGGGGCCCACGACCGTCTGGTAGGGGGCGCCGGGCATGCCACGCAGGACCTTCGACGGTGTCTGCACGGTCGACCTGTGCACACTTCTTGGACAACGACCCAGCAGGGGCGCAGGGTGGAAGGTGATCGCAGCGAAGAGCCGGGGATGCAACGGGCAGCGGCGGCGGTTCTCGGAGCCTCCTCGTGGTGGCGGGTGCCTGCGGTACGTCGCCGGATGCGTCGGACGACCCCGCCGACGCCTTCGTGCCCGAGCAGGTGGATGCCGAAGCCGGTGACCCCGACCCGGCCGCCGGCCCGGACGTCGAGGATTCGCCCGACGAGCCGGAGCTAGAACCCGGCTTCGTTGCGGTCGGCAGCGACCAGATGCTGGGAGCCGGGCTGGTCTGGACGTCCCCGGACGGGCTGAGCTGGACGCGGGTCGCCCACGACGACGCGGTGTTCGGCTCGGGCGACGAACGGCTGGTCATGCTCTCGGTCGCCGAGGGGGAGGAGGGCCTGGTGGCCGTCGGGCGGGACCGCGACGAGCGGGCGGCCGCAGTGTGGACCCGCCCGTAGCCACGCTCGGTAGCCTGCGCTGCATGGATGAGCGCAACGTGCTTGGTGGGCCCCTGCAGTCCTGCAGCGTCGACCCGGTGACCGGGTGGTTCCGGGACGGCTCGTGCCGGACCGGCCGCGACGACCTGGGAAGCCACACGATCTGCGCGGTGGTCAGCGCGGAGTTCCTCGCCCACCAGCGGGCCATCGGCAACGACCTGGGCACCCCACGGCCCGAGTTCCGCTTCCCGGGGCTCCAACCGGGGGACCGCTGGTGTGTGACCGCCCCCAACTGGTTGCGCGCGCACCGCGACGGCGCGGCGGCGCCGGTGGTGCTCGAGGCGACCAACATCGCGGTCCTCGAGGTGGTGCCCCTCGAGGTGCTGCAGCGCTACGCCGTCGACGTGCCCGACGACCCGGGCGGGCTCGAGGGCTGAGCGACGCCGGGCGCGCGAGGGCGGTCAGCCGCCGCGCTGTGCCTTGGCCCGTCGGCCGCAGAGCAGCCAGCCCACGACCACGCCGATCAGCAGCGTGACTAGCGTCGCCGCCCACATCGGCATGCGGACGCTGAACACCAGCAGCGTCATCTCCACGCGCTGGCTGTTCTGCAGGATCAGCACCAGCGTGATCACGGCGATCACGATGGCGGTGATCTGGCGGGGGCTCAGCGAGCGGGAGGAGGGCGTCCCGGAATCCTGCGCGGACATCGCGGTGCCTGTCGAAGGAGGAGCGCTGCCTGCCCTCCGCCGCGATCGGCGCCGGGGATCGGGCCGCCGAAGGGAGGTGCCGGGAAGCCTACCGCGGTGGGCGGGGACGGCGTCGGCGTCCTGGGTCGGTCAGACCTCGGGTCCGGCGCTCACGTCGGGCACGCTCGGGAAGCCCGGCACGTGCCCGGCGGGGGTGGTGGCACTGGCCGGCAGCAGATGCCGGGTCTGGTCGTCGAAGAAGATCTGCGGGCGCAGCTGCTCGAGCACCCGGGCCTTGCTGGCACCGCCGAGGAAGAAGGTCTCGTGCAGCAGCACCCCCCAGGCGCGCAGCGTGGTGATCACCCGCCGGTGCGCGGCGGCGTTGCGGGCGGTCACCAGCGACAGGCGGATCGGTGCTTCGTCCTCCGGGAAGTGCGCGTTGACGGCCAGCAGCGCATCGAGGAACGGCTTGAGGGGTCCGGGCTGCAGCGCATCGGTGGCGTGCCGCTCCTCGTTGGCGATGAAGGCCTCCAGACCGTGCTGCTGGTAGATGGCCTCCGAGGAGGCGTCGAACAGCACCGCGTCACCGTCGAAGGCGATGCGCACCTCGCCCTCGGCGTCGTCGCTGGCGGTGGTCGGCACGTCGAGCAGCCGGGCGGCCGCGAACCCGGCCGCGGCCGCGGCGGTGACGTCGTCGGGGTCGGCGGACAGGAACAGGTTGGCGTCGAAGCTGGCGAGGTAGGGCCAGGCCGGTCGCCCTGCGGTGAAGGCGTAGCGTGGGAGGTCCAGGCCGTGGTGCTCGGCGGAGTTCATGACCCGCACGCCGGTGTCGGCGTCGTTGCGTGACAGGACCAGCACCTCGACCAGGCGCTCACCGGCCCGCTCGTTGATCGCGAGCAGTGCCCGGACCAGCGCAAAGCCGGTGCCGGGCGCCAGGGGCACGTGCTCGCGCTCGCGCTGATGGGCCCGGTAGGCCTCGAGGCCGTCGGTTTCGTACACCGCGTTGGCCTCGTCGAGGTCGAACAGCGCCCGCGAGGACATCGCGACGACCAGGCTGGCGACGAGTTCGGTTCCCATGCGATCCCTGCGTCCGCTCGGGGTGCCCGACCCCGGTGCTGCGCTGGCTGGGACGGTACCGGGCGAGGTCCCGGCCACGCCGAACTGCACGTCCCGCTGCGCGGCGTGCACGACCTCGGGACCTCTGGCGGGGAGCAGCACATCGATCTAGCGTGAGGCTCCGGGGACGGTCCGCTGCAGCGACCGGGCGCCGGATCCGGCGAACGAGGAGGGGGTGTGGCCAGCTCGGTTCCACACGAGCCGCGGTGGGAGCCGGACACGCCGCCGGCGGAGATCGCCCTGTGGCGCTGGGCGGTCGGGCAGCTCGGACCCGAGGTGCGGGTGCTCCCACAGGTCGCCATGACCGTCGGCGGCGGGGGTCGAACCGAGGAGGCCGAGGCGGACCTGGTCATCCTCGACCCGGAGCACGGCGTGACGGTGGTCGAGGTCAAGGGCGGCACCGTCTCCTACGACGCCACGCAGGCGCAGTGGCGGCGCCGCGAGGCCGGCGCGGCGGTGATCCGCGATCCGGTGCAGCAGGCCAAGCGGGTGCGCTCGAAGCTGCGGGATGCGCTGGGCGCCGCCGGGGTTCCGATCGAGCGGGTGGCGCTGCGCTGGGCGGTCGCGGTTCCCGAGTGTCGGCTCGATGCGCCGGGCGAGCCGGTGCTCGGCGACGCACAGCTGTGGGACGCGCTGGCCGCGGACCGCCTGGCCGCGAGGTACCGACGCACCTGCGGGCCGCTCGAGTACGGCGAGCAGCCGCTCGGCGAGGACCTCACGGCACGGATCGCCGACGTGCTGCGCGGACGCAGCCGGACGGGCCGGCCGAGCCTGGCCGCCGTCCTCGGAGAGCACGAGGAGCAGGTGCGCATCCACACCGAGTCGCACCGCAACGTGCTGCACCACTTCGCCGCCCACCCTCATGTCCTGGTGCGGGGTGCGGCCGGGACCGGCAAGACCGTGCTCGCCTTGGAGGCGGCGGTGCAGTATGCGTCGCTGGGTCAGCGGGTGCTGCTCGTCTGCTGGAATGTGGTGCTGGGGCGTTGGCTGCGGGACGCGCTGCGGGGGCGTCTGGCGGAGATCGGCTCACCGGTCGCCGCGCAGGTGACCCACGACCCCCGGGGCCGGGTGGTGGTCGCGCACGTCGCAGCGCTGGCCGAGTCGGTCGTCGGTGCGTACCCCGCAGACGGCATCGACCGCGGGAACTGGTTCTACGAGCAGTTGCCGGAGGTGCTGACCCCGGCGGTGACCGGCGGCGAGTTCGACGTGGTGGTGCTCGACGAAGCGCAGGACCTCAGCGAGCTGTGGGTGCTGACCGTGGCCAGCCTCGTCGCCCGGGGTGGACGGTGGTACGCGTTCGCCGACGGTCAGCAGGACCTGTTCGATGCCGATGCGTCGCTGCCCGACTTCCTCGAGGTCGAGCACGAACTGCGCGAGAACTTCCGAAACTCCCCGGCCATCGCCAGCTTCGCTGCCGCCTTCGGGCAGGTCGAGCTCGACTGCGTCACCGGCGACGGGCCGCCGGTGCGTTACGTCGCCGTGCCGGGCGACCGGGTGGTCGGTCGCGCCGGCGAGATCGCCCGCAAGCTGCGGCGAGACGAACGACTGAACGACCGCGATCTCGCGGTGCTATGGCTGTTCCACAACCCGTCCAAGGGCGCGCCCGACGAGCTCGCCCGGGTGGCGCTCGGCGACGGGCTCATCGCCACCAACTCGGCGTCGTTCAAGGGCATGGAACGGCCCGCGGTCGTGCTCGGACTCGACCTCGACGAGCAACGGGAGATCGACGCCGACGACGTCCGGCGGGCGATCTACGCGGCCTCGACCCGGGCGCGTTCGATGCTGGTGGTGCTCGGCGATCCCGATCAGGTCGCGCGCTTCGGGTTCGACGAGTTGGCGGCCGCGCTGCGTGCCGCGCGCGACGGTTGGCCGGAGGGGCGGTCCTGACCCCGGACGCCGAGGTGATCCGGTGCTCCACGTCGAGGCGGTCGGACTCAGGCGTGCAGGTTCGGCGCCGCCGGGAGGTCGACCTCGGTGTCCACGAGGTGGTTGAAGTAGTTGGTGAGAATCGTGCGTACCACCTCGGCGTAGCCCTCGAGCAGTTCACTCGAGGACCAGCCGGCGTTCAGCGCGGCCTGCCAGGTGGCATCGTCGACGTGGCCGGTGTTGGTCGCGATCTGTCGGCACACGGCCAGCAGCGAGGTGAGTGTCTCGTCACCGGGGAGCCGCCCGCGGCGCAGGTGGGTCGTCTCCGGGCGGGAGAAGCCCGCGGACACGGCAGCGATGGTGTAGGCCGCCTGGCAGTAGTCGCAGCCGTTGACGTTGGAGACGGTCAGGTGGATCGCCTGGCGGGTCGGCTCGTCGAGCGACGACTGCTCGCGCAGCAGCTGCTCGGTGCGGTCGTACAGCTCGAGCAGCACGGGCGCGTGGGCCATGGATGCCAGGATGTTGATGACCTTGCCCTGGGTGGCGGCCAGCCGGGTGAGCGTCGCGCGGCTGACCTCCGGGGCATCGTCGACGGTGTGCGTGGGGACACGCGGCATGTGGTGCTCCTGAGCCTGGTGCGGGTGGGCTGCGGGAACCCGTCGGGTCGCCGGAGGATTCCGTACGCCGCGCGGCGGCGTCGGTGCTGCCGGCCGGACCGCCTGGCGAACCGACCGGGATGCCAGGCGCGGGTCTCCCGGCCCGCGGGTGGTCCGCGCCACGGCGTCGGTGCGGCATCCCGCTTCCCTCCTCGGCTCACCGCTGATGCGCGGGTTCGCGCCCGAAGCTCGTTCTGGGCCCAGGCGCTGGAGAACCTGAAGGGTGAGGATCCTTGCCCGCCGAGGAGCCGTGCCGGATGCCGTGACGCAGCCAGCGCGCCCCCCACCAGGCGCGCGGCCGGTTCGCGGACCTCGAGGTGCTCAGCGTCGTGGGCCACGGCTCGGGACCGCCCGGCGACCAGCGTGGGCGGCTGTTCGCGGTGCTCCACCTGCGGGTGGCCTGAACTCGCAAGGGCCGCGGGACGTCTCACGTCGTGTGAGGTCCCGCGGTGGCGAGCGGTGACGGGATGCTCAGCTGCGGCTGAGCCGTCGTCCGAGCCGCTGGACGGCCGTCATCATGCGGTAGGACCGGGACTCGGTCGCTGGCACCAGCCCGAACTGGCGGGCCAGGGCCATCTCGTCGTAGATCAACGTGTGCTCGGCGATCTTGCCGTTCTTCATCCGGTAGTGGCACATGCCCTTGAACTCGGCCCGCCGTCCGGTTGGCGCGAATCCCTGGAAGCTGCCGGTCATCGTCATCGTCGCCCGCCAGAGCGTCGCGGCGTTGTCGCCGTCGGCGCCGACGAGGAACTCGACGTCGTCGAGCGGGAGGTGCATGTCGTCCGTGCTCTCCCACATCGACTCGAGCAGGTCGCGGATGGCCTGCCTGCCCTCCGCGATCGCGGACGGTTGGATCCAGCGGGCATCCTCGGTGAAGAACTCGAGGGCCCGGTCCACGTCATGAGCGTTCATGGCCGCGATGAACGCCATCACGGTGTCGCGCAGTTCCTGGACATCGGCTGGTGATGTCCGCACGGTGGCCTCCTTCCTGCGCGTGGACGCCTCTCACGGACGAGAAGCGCCGCTGTCCCGACCGTGCGCCCGGGGGCGGGCCCGCGCTAGAGGCGAGCGTCCTCCTTCGCGGCGGCGATCCGGAGCTGCGAGAGGGCTGTGCCCCTGACGGAGACGGTGCGCTGGTCCTCAGCGCGCCAGCGAGTCGGCGATGCGCTGGGCGTGGCGGGTGAGCTCGCCGGAGTCGAACACCAACCACTGGTCGTAGCGCAGCTCGAGTTCGACGCCCTCGTCGCACTCCGCGAGCCGAGCGGCGAGTGGCCGCTGATGGCCGCGCAGCGCGAAGCGGTTGCCGGGCTTGGTCATGATCCGAGCGTCCTCGTCGACCCGGTGGTCGTGGAACCCGAAGCCCCGCAGGGCGTCAACGGCGTCGCCGAGGCGGTCGACGGGCAGGGTGGTCGTTGCGCTCGTTCCCAGGGGCATGGCAACTCCTTCGATGGTGGTGCCGTCGATGGCCCTGGAAGCGCTGCCAGGAGGCGATGGGCACCGCCGACAGTAGAAGAACAAACGATACGTGAGCGTACGTGTGGCATTGCAGAAACGGGCTGGTGAGCTCTGCCGGGATCGGTTGGGGGAGGGTTCCGGACCGAGCCGCCGTGATGCCGCACCGCCACGCTGTGCTGTCGGTGGGGTCGCCGCGCCATCCGCTCTTCGGCGCATCCGCGGCAGCGCCATCGTCGGGCTGGTCTGCGCGGCAGGTGTCGGAGCATGGCGTCACGTGACGGCGGACGAACCCCGGTCAGGTTCGGCCGCCGGGTGAGAGCGTTGGGTGTCGTGACGGCGTGGAAGCTGCCGGCGACGCAAGCGCACGGGTGCCCGGTGAGCAGTGCGCGGAGTGGGGTGTGCGGTGCGCGACTCAGTGTGCGCTCAGCAGCCTGCTCGTGGCGTCCGCGGTGCCGCGGATCGATGCGGCGTACCCAGGAGGACACTGGTGACCGGATGCGTACGCCGCATCCTCCACGCTGGA
>SLLJ01000257.1 GCA_007134165.1 Nitriliruptoraceae bacterium
CCGTGACTTTGGGCGGTCAGGCCTGGACGAGGACGCGCGCACAACACCGCCCAGCTTCAGAGCCGGTGGGTCGGTCACGCGGGGGCCGAGGCGGCCGTACCCACCGGGTGGTACGCCGACGGCGCTTCTCGGACCTGATGTCCCACCATGGCGCTTGCGATCCACTTGCACTTGCGGTTCACTTGCGGTACGAGCGCAGGAGGGTTCCGTATGCCATCAGCCGAACCGGCCCTTTGGGGCACCTACGACGAGGTGCGTGAGGCCTGCGACACGATTCTGTCCTCTTGGGTGAGCGCGATAGACGAAACGCTGGCTGATGCGATCGAAGGAGATCGACTGGCGGCCCGGGCGTACGCAACTACGTACGTCGCTCTTGTGGACTTCCTGTCAACCCGCCTGCCAACTGCCTCGCCTGAACAGCATTGGCTAGCACGCGTAGCGCGACGCGAGGCCGTGGCTCTTCCCTTTCGTTCCTGCCTGGTTGAGGATCGCCCAGGGCTCAGCGTCGCCCTAACGCTCGTATCGGACATGCGGCGCATGTCACCGGAGGCTGACGAACTGGTATGGCCGAGCCCGTGTACGGCTCGCTTGTCGTCACGCTTCAGGGTCGACGACAGGGGCGTGCGCGAGTTCGAGCGCGTCGTCGACGCGATCGTTGACGACTCCGCTAGCCCCCTTGAAGAAGTGATCGATGCCTTCGATCTCTCGCTGACCGATGCGGGACGACTCTTTGGAGTGACTCGTCAAGCGGTGAGTCAGTGGCTCGCCGAGGGAGTCCCGTCCGACCGGCAAGCAAAGGTGACCAGCGTCGCGCAAGTGGTGTCCCTGCTACGCCACTACCTGGTGCCTGCGAGGATTCCGGGGATAGCTCGAAAGCCGGCAGACGCGTATGGTGGTCGGTCCATGCTCGAGATGATCGAAGATGACGAGCACCTCGAACTGCTTGACCTGACACGACGTTCGTTCGACTGGACTGCCACGGCATGATTCAGACCGAGATCGGGGGCGCCTACCTCCGCGTCGCTGACGCCAACTGGGCAGATCCATTGGATTCGACCTTCGCACAGGCGGCCGGCGGGCGCTGGAATGCTCCGAACGCGCATCCGGTGCTATATCTCAACACCGACGAGCAAACGGCTCGTGCCAACGTTCGAGCGAAGTTCGAAGGCCTCCCGTACGGACCCGAGGATCTGGACCCTGCCGACGCCCCTCACCTCGTTGAAGTCGACGTGCCTCACGGGGAGGTCTGCGAACTCCGCACCGACGCGGGCCTGGCTCAACTTCATCTCCCCACCACGTACCCGCTCACGGCTGACGGCAGCATCGTTGCCTGGGCCGCATGTCAGCCGATTGGGGCACAAGTCTATGAAGCGGGGCTTGACGGAATCGCGTGCCGCTCCGCGGCGCCCGGAGGGGACGAGGAGTTGGCGTGGTTTCCGCAACCGGGCAGGCCTGAGGTCAAGGCCGGACCTCGTCGCGAATTCCCCGATTGGTACTGGGGAAGCTGACGAGGCTCGTAGCCGCAGTGGTTGCGCGGTCGGCCGAACGGTCGAAGCAGCCCATAACGCTCTCGGAACTCTCTGGTGAGACGGCCTACCTCCGGATGAGGAGTACCCGCACTGAGGGCGGTGTCGCGCGCCTGAGGGATCGTGTCGGCCCCGTCGGGAGGCCATTCAGCGCAGCCCAAGTCTCGGGTGATGGCCAGCAAAGACCACCTACACTGCGCTCGAACACCCGGCGAGGGATTCACCTGAGCGCCTTCAACGGCGAGGCCAGTTTCGGTCCAGGAGGCGTGATGCGGCCGGCAGACGTAGTTGGCGAGCTCGCGGACCACATCCGCCAGTGCTACCTGGAACCTGAACGCGTAGAGATCCTCCTCGACGAGCTTGCCGCGCGAAGCCACGAGTACGATGCATCCAGCAGCGAAGATCTGGCCGACATGCTCACCACCGATCTGCAGGAGCTGTCGGGGGATCGCCACTTCCGGGTTGCGGCTACGCCGTTGAGCGATGTGCAGGCCGTTGCCGAGGAGCGTTACAAGCAGTTCTTGCCAGGTGCGGAGCAGAACTTCGGCTTGCTCAGGCTGGAGATTCTTGAGGGGAACCTCGGCTATCTAGAACTCTCCGCTCTGCCTCCACCCGAGAACGCGGGCGACACATTGCGGGCGGCCATGGAGTTCCTGAGACACGTTGAGGGCCTGATAGTGGATCTACGGGAGAACAGGGGCGGCAGTCCGGAGATGGTGATCGCGATCGCCAGCTACATGCTCGGTGTCGAGCCGGTCGAGACGAGCGGCGTGACCTGGCATCACACCGGAGTGCGCGAACGGTTCCTCACCGACCCTGCCGCGTCGGCGTTTCAGTTCCGGCCGTCTCTGCCGGTGGCGATCCTGGTCGGACCCGGCACAGGGTCTGGAGCTGAAGCGCTGGCGTACGACCTCCAGTCTCTGGGCAGGGCCTGTGTCGTGGGCGAAGCCACGCTGGGGGCTGCCCATCGAGTTGTGCAGTTCGATGTCGGGGGGCGCTTCACTTTGACCGTTCCAGCGGGTCGTGTCACGAATCCGATCACTGGCGGTGACTGGGAAGGCACGGGAGTCGTCCCAGACGTCGCCGTCCCGTCGTCAGAAGCCTTCACTGCCGCTCGCCAGACCATGGCGGCATCCTTGGAACGAGGTGATTGAGCCGTCTCCCAGATCTTTCATCGGCACGGTGCGCAGGGCGGGAGTGATTGCGCGCGGGTGGCGGATCTCCGCCTCGCGGGGCGCTGACGTCCATCATGACTTCGGGCTCGTCGGCCAGGAAACAGGGACTCGATGATGGAACAGCGGGAGCTGGACCAGCTGCTGGAGCAGCAGACCCGGTACTACCGGGCTCGGGCGGGGACCTACGACCGCGACATGGCCTGGGACAGCGACGACCCGAGACTGCGGGGACTGCTCGTGCCGGTGGAGGACTGGTTCGACGACCTGCCGATCCGCGGGCAGGTGCTGGAACTGGGGTGCGGCACCGGCGCCTGGACGCGGCGGCTCGTCGCCCGATCCGACCATGCCCATGCCATCGACGTGGCACCGGAGATGATCGAGCAGGCCCGAGGCAGCGTCGGTGCGGGGGATGTGAGCTTCGAGGTCGCTGACCTGTACCGCTCGAACCCTGCAGCGGTCTACGACACCGTGTTCTTCTCGTTCCTGCTGACCCATGTGCCCCCCACGCTGACGTCGCAGTTCTGGCAGATAGTCGCCTCGGCGCTCGTCGAGGACGGGACTGTTGCGTTCGTCGATGCGGCCCCGCACCGCCACGACGAAGAGGAGTGGTCCGGTGACGGCGTCGCGCTGCGGACCTTGCGTGACGGTTCGGAGCATCGCATCGTGAAGGTCTCCCCCACGCCCGACCAGATCGTCGATGCGATGGCGGACCAAGGCATCGAGGGGACTGTGGACGTCGTCAACGACGCGTTCCTGGTCGGGGTCGGGCAACGCTCGGCGTCGCTGTTGTGAACCGTTGCTCCCCGGCCGGACGTCGGGGTGCTGCTCACGCCAGGAGCGCCGGCAGTCCCGACAGCGCCACTCACGCTTGTGCCACACCAGCCGGGTCGCCTTGGGCCCGACCGGCAGGTCACGGACCTGGATGACGTGCCGGCCGCCCGACACCGCCCGCTGCCCGCACCTGTCGCAGCCAGCGAAGTCACGGACCGACTCGACGAACACGTGACGCTCATCGAAGAACTCGAACACGCC
>SLLJ01000311.1 GCA_007134165.1 Nitriliruptoraceae bacterium
CAGCACGTGCTCGAGCCGCTCGTGGACGATCACGGTACCGGTCAGGCCCTGCGCTGCGGCCCAGTCCGTGATCCAGGGAAGTGTCCACCGGTCCGACACCTCGACGGCATCGGGTCGAAGCTCGTCGAGCAGCCTGCCCAGCCTGGCTCGGTCGGTCAGCAGCCGGTACCCACCCGAGCGCGGCAGCGGCACCCCGGGTTCGGTGATCCACAGGGTTCCCTTCGAGCTTCGGCGGCGGGTGGCGCGTGCGCCGGGCAGGACCACCACCCGCTCGTGCCCGGCGGCGTCATACCCCGCACCGAGCTGCTCGATGACGACCCGCAGGCCTCCGGAGGTACGGTGCACGAGGTTGGCCAGCTGCACGATGCGCATGGTTGCTTCCTTCAGGCGCTGCGGCGTAGTGCGGTGGGCAGGACGTCGAGGTAGTGCCCGACGAGCTCGCCGGTGATCGCCGGCCAGCCCCGGTCGGCGACCTGGGCCCGGGCGGCCGTCGACTGCCGGACGCGCAGCGGCACGTCGGCGCTGAGCCGACGGACGGCGTCGCGCAGGGTCGTCACGTCGTCGGGATCCCAGAACAGTCCCGTGCGGCCGTGCCGCACGAGGTCGAGCAGGCCGCCAGCGGCGGGTGAGATGACCGGCACCCCGGAGGCCAGCGCCTCCTGGGCCGCCTGGCAGAAGGTCTCGTGGGAGCCCGTGTGGACGAACAGGTCGAGATCGGCGTACGCGGTCGACAGGTCCTGGCCCCCGAGCTGGCCGGTGAAGTGTGCGGCCGGCAGCACGCGGCGCAGGCGGGTGCGCTCGCTGCCGTCGCCGACCACGACCAGCTCGATCCCCGTCAGATCCGTGAGCGCGGCGAGCCGGTCGACGCGCTTCTCGGCGGTCAGCCGGCCCACGTAGCCCACGCGCACCCGATCCACCTGGCCGGTCGGTGGTCGGGTCCGGTGCCGGGGATGGAACGCGTCGGTGTCCACCCCGCGGACCCACCGGTGCACGTCACGGATGCCGTGGCCTCGCAGCGCAGCGACCGCCGCCCGGGAGGGGGCGAGGGTCCGGCTGGCCTGGTTGTGGACCCGGCGCAGCCAGCGCCACAGCCACGGGGAGGCACGGCCCAGCCCGTACTGGGTTGCGAAGCCGGCGACGTCGGTCTGGTAGACGGCGACGGTCGGCAGGCCGGAGTCGGCGGCGATCGCGGCGGCACGTGCGCCCAGCACGATGGGGGAGGCCAGGTGCAGCAGGTCCGGAGCGAAGTCCTCCAGCGCCCTGCCCAGCGTGCGTCCCGGCACACCGACCGGGAACTCGCGGCACCAGGGCAGGGGCATCGATGCCACGCGTCGCACCGGGATGTCGCCGAAGCGGTCGGGTCCCGGACCCGGGGCGACGATGAGCACCTCGAAGCCCCGCCGTGACAGCTGGCCGACGATCTCGGCAACGGAGCGCGCGACGCCGTTGACCGACGGGAGGAAGGACTCGGTCACCACCGCGACGCGCAGGCCGGTGCGCCAGGTCGGGCTCATCGTCGCAGCACTCCTGTGCGGTCGTCGAGGAGCCGGGCGATGGTGGCGCGCTCGACGGGTACACCGCTCAGCCAGCTCAAGGTCCGGTTGGACTGGCGGTACACGACCCGCGCCCCGGCTCGCTCGATGGCGGTCAGGGCCACGCCGGCAGGCACGTTGAGCTCGCCGTACCAGCCCGGCAGTCCGGCCCGGTCCACGAGCTCGTCCATCGCGGCGGCCAGGCGGTGTCCGGTGCCGGCGCCCCGGACGTCGCCATCGAGGTTGAAGTGCGCGTGCGCCGGCAGCACCGCGCGCGGTGCGTGGCGCCAGGCGGTCAGGCCGTCACGGATACGCAACCAGACGAAGCGACGGGCGTCTGCTCGCCGGCGGCCGATCGCGATCTCGCCGACGGCCGCGGCACCCCACCGCACGGCGCGACGCCGGGCCCAGCGTTCGTAGGCGGGTTGGTCGAGGCAGGCGAGCAGGTAGCCCCGGACCCGGCCGGCCTCGACGGCGACGATCACCTGGCCCCGCTCGAGGTACCAGTCCAGACACAGTGACTCGTAGCCGGCGAGGTCGCCGGCGTCGACGCCGAGGGGCTGGCCGAGCTGGAGGGTCGTGCGCAGGATCCGGCGGATGTCGTCGTCGTCGCTCGCCTGCCGGGGGCGCAGGATCAGCTCGGTCGCGGGTGCGGGGGCCGACGCGGTCGGTGGGAGCGACACCACCGGGGACGGATCGGCCGCATCTGCGTGTGCACCCGCTGGCGTCGAGGCGTCCATGCCCCAAGTAGAGCGGCACGACGTGACGTCCCGGCGACCATGGCGTGACGGCCCGTCGCACACTCGTCGACGATGCTCGACCCCTGAGTAACGAACGTGCGGGGAGCGGGTGGACGGCGCTGAGGGGTGGTTCAGCCCACGTCGGCAGGCGGGTCAGCCGCCCTCGGAAGGCGGCTCGACGAGGCCGAGTTCGCGCTCGAGACGCTCGACGCGGGCGGCCATGCCCTCCAGCGCATCCAGGCGGGTGCCGAGCGCTTCAAGCCGGTCGTGGACCTCGCGCACGGTCGGCACCGACGAGCCGCCCGTGCCCCCATCGGTGGTTGGAGCGGGAGCTTCGGGGGCGATCTCAACCGGGGCCTCGCGGCCCGAAAGCAGATGGCGCCAGCGCACCTGTTTCTCGCCGGGCCGCCGTTCGAGCTGCTCGGCCAGGCTCTGCTCGGCGAGGCGCCGCAGCACCTCCTCGACCTCGCTGACCTCGCTGAAGCGCGACATCCGTGTCGCACGACTGCGCAGCTCCCCGGCGGTCTGCGGGCCACGCAGCAACAGCAGCGCGATCAGCGCCATCGCGCCCGTGTCAAGTCCGAGGGTCTGGTCAACGAGGTGGGCATGCTTCTCGACGCGTTCGCCGGGTCGGCGGGTACGCTTGGCCAGCGACCGGTCACGCAGTCCGATCAGCGCCGGGCGCAGGTCACTCAGGTCGTAGTCGACCACGGGGAAGCGGTTGGTGGCCTGGTTGCACGCGGTGATCAGCGCGGCCTCGCTCAGCGGGTACTGCTGCGGGGTGGCCAGCGACTTCTCGAGCAGGCAGCCGAGCACGCGGGCCTGGGTCGGGTTGAGGGGATCCATGCCGGTGAGGTTAGTCGCGCTCAGCGCCCCAGCACGTCGCGCCGGCGGCCCCACAGAACCAGCAGCGCCGGCTGCACGAGCAGGCAGGCCAGCAGTGCGTAGCCGATCATCAGGGTGCTGACCTGCCCGAACTGCACCACCGGGGTGCTCTCCGACAGGGTCAGCACCGCGAAGGCCAGCCCGGTGGTGACCGCCGAGCCGATCAGCGCCGGCCCGGTGTTGCGCAGCGAGTCGCCGATCGCGGCCTCTGCGAGCATGCCCCGCGATCGGGCCTCCCGGAATCGGTTGATGAGGTGGATGCCGTAGGGCACCCCGATCCCCACCGCGATCGAGGCCACGGTCGCGGTGAGCGCGTTGAACGACAGGCCGATCAGGCGCATGGTGCCGAGTACGAGGCTGAGCGCGACCACACTGGGAACGATACCGATCAGCCCGAGCCCGACGCTACGCGAGGTCAGCATCGTCGCGCCGACCAGCAGCACCGCAGCCGAGGCCAGCGAGATCAGGATCGCCAGCAGCTGTGCGGCCGACAGCGACGAGATGATCTCGGCCTGCACCAGCGGGTCGGAGACCACCGCCACCTCGGCGCCAGTCCCGGCAG
>SLLJ01000111.1 GCA_007134165.1 Nitriliruptoraceae bacterium
CTGACCGAACCGTCGGGCCGCGTCCCGCTGCATCCCGGGCATGACCTCCTGGTACGCGTCCTGGGTGTAGGCCGCGGTCGAGTGGCCGAGCCGTTCGGTGACGATCTTGGCGGGCTCACCGCGCATATTTGCCAGCGTCGCGAAGGTGTGACGCAGGTCGTGGAGCCTGATGCGTGACAGCCCGGCACGGTTGGTGAGGACGTGGAACGCCCGCGTGATGTTGGGAGGGTGGAGACGGTCGCCGGTGGGGGAGGTGAAGACCCGTTCAACGTCACGCCACGAGCCGTGGAGACCGAGCTGTTCCTCGAGCTGCGCCTTGCGGTGCTGGCGGAGCACCGCAACGTCCTGCTCCGCCAGCTCGATGGCACGACGTGACGAGGACGACTTCGTCAGTTCGCGCTCGTCGACCTTGCCCTTGACCTCGACGGCGGCGCGGGTGACCGAGAGGAGGCCGGCGTCCAGATCGACGTTGCGCCACAGCAACGCCGCGACCTCGCTCCGACGCATCCCGGTGGTGACGAACAGATGCCACATAGCGAACAGTCGATCGTCGCTGGCCACGTCGAGGAAGCTGGCGAGGTCGTCCCAGGTGTAGGTGTGGGCACTGCGAGCGATGCCCTTGACCTCCGACGTCGAGGGAGGGTCGGCGCGGTCGCACGGATTGCGCTCGAGGAGTCCCCAGCGGATCGCGTCGGCGAACGTCTTGTGCAGCATCGTGTGGATCCTACGGAACGTGGTCGGAGACAGGCCGTGGGCGAACTGAGGATGTGGTGCACGTCGCCTGCCACGGACCGCGAGATCGTCGTACAGGGGCCCTTCACGATGAAGGCGGGGGCCGTCGACCGCCATCCGGTCATCGAGACCCCGGCGGCGAGCGATCCGGTCCCCGTGAACCGCTCCGCGCGATTGTCGGATTCTCGCCGCCGCTGACGCCGTCGTCGGTTGGACACCGGTGTGGACTCTGGCGCTTGACAGCCCGCCGATCCACTGCGATCGTCTCGTGCGTTCACCGAACGTTTACCTTGGGCCGACGAAACTCGGAGGCAGCCGCCGTGGAGTTGTCCTGGTTCGATCTGACCACCGGTTTGCTCGGCGGACTGGTCATCTTCCTGCTCGGTTTCGAGCGCATGACCCGGGCGATGCAGTCTGCGGCCGGCTCGAAGCTGGCCGACGGGCTCGCGCGGGTTTCGTCGCGACCTGCGATGGGCGCGCTCTCCGGTGCCGGGGTGACCGCCATCATCCAGTCCTCGTCGGTCACCACGGTGCTGGTGGTGGGCTTCGCCTCTGCCGGCGTGATGACCCTGCTGCAGGCGATGAGCGTCATCATCGGCTCCAACCTCGGCACCACGGTCACCGCGCAGATCGTTGCGCTGGACGTCACGCGTTTCGCGTCGTTGATGATCGTCGCCGGCTTTGTGATGTCCCACCTGAAGTCGCGCCCCATCCTCCAGCAGTCCGGCGGGGCGCTGCTCGGCCTCGGGATGGTGTTCCTGGGGATGGACCTGATGTCGTCCTCGGTCTCGCCCTTGCGTGATCAGCCCCAAGTCATGGAGCTGTTCCAGGGCGCGGGTGGCCCGCTGCCCGGATTGGCGATGGGCGCGGTGTTCACCGCCCTCGTGCAGTCGTCCTCGGCCACGATCGGCATCGTCATCGTGCTCGCGAGTCAGGGCCTGGTCGACCTTCCAAGTGGACTCGCGATCGCGCTCGGTGCGGTCATCGGTACCTGCGTCACCTCGCAGCTGGCCTCGATCGGTCAGGGAACCGCCGGTCGTCGAGTCGCTGCCTGGCACCTGCTGGTGAACGCCGGCGGCGCCCTGATCTGGCTGCCGTTGCTGCCGTGGTTGGCGGCAGCCGCGACCTGGATCTCGCCGAGCTTCCCGGAGCTCGAAGGCACCGCCCGGTTGGCGGCGGAGACTCCCCGGCAGGTCGCCAACGCCTTCACCATCTTCGCGTTCGTGAACCTGCTGGTCCTGCTGCCCTTCCTCCGGCCGCTGTCCCGGCTCATGGAGCGTCTCATCAAACCCAAGGCCTATGACCCCTTCGCCACGGCCCAGCACCTCAACGTCGCACTGCTCGGTACCCCGGCGGCGGCGCTGGAGCTGACCCGAGCCGAGATCCGTCAACTCGGCAGCACGGTCGTGGAGATGGTCGAGGTCGGCGGCGGGGCGGCGATCGAAGGCGACGTGATGGCGCTCGAGCGGATCGAGGCGATGGATGACGAGGTCGACGCGCTGCGATCGGCGATCGTCACCTATCTCGCGCAGCTCGGGCAGGAGCGGATCAGCCTGCGTCAGTCCGCGGAGATCGCGAGGCTGCTCGCCGCCGCGGACGAGCTCGAGGCGATCGGTGACGTGGTCGAGAGAGGGCTGGTCCGCATCGGCCACCGCATGCACGAGGAGCGCATCGAGATCTCCGCCTCGACCCAGGAGGTGATGCGGGCTCTGCTCACGGAG
The DNA here is from genome assembly GCA_007134165.1 of Nitriliruptoraceae bacterium. Taxonomy (GTDB): domain Bacteria; phylum Actinomycetota; class Nitriliruptoria; order Nitriliruptorales; family Nitriliruptoraceae; genus SKJO01. Next base: position 2,454 of record SLLJ01000111.1, read on the forward strand.
ATCGCTGGCAATCTCACGGCGGCGATCGAGGCGGTGGCCGAGGCCGACAACAAGGGTGTGACCGCTCTGCTGGATCGTGCGGCCGAGGTCAAGGACCGCCGCGAGTCCGCCATGAGCCGTCAGGCGGCGCGACTGACTGGGCACGGCCCGGAGCGGGCGGTGGCCTACACCCGTCAGGTCGAGCTGATCTCGGAGATCTACCGCATCCACACCCTGACCAAGCGTCTGCTACGTCGGCAATTGAGCTCACCCATCGAGCCCGATCAGGAGCCGTTGCGCGGGGGTGAGTCGGCAGCCCTCACCGACCGGCTGGACGGTGAGCAGCCCAAGGCTGGGTGACGCGGCGGTGGGTCGCCCCGGATCCCGGGCTACGGCGTCATGGACCTGAGGTTCTGGCCCCGTTGCGGGACCGGTGCCGGTCAGCGGTCCGGCGGCAGTAGCTGCGTTGCCAGCAGTTCGAGCACCTCGGGCAGTTGCTGGGCGACAAGCGCCAGGGTCGCGACGTCGACCACTTCCCGCGTGTCCTGCGGGCTGTGCGCGAGTCCGCCGAGCAGCGCGTGCACGTCCTCGCTGGTCACGGCCACGGCCGGGATGTCGCGCATGGCGAACAGGGCCTGGTCGCTCTCGATCCAGGGGGCGGTGGGCACCCAGCCGGCGTGACGGTCGACGAACCCACGGAGAGCGGCCTCGAGGCTGGGCGGACACGCCAGCATGGCCAGCGAGGTGCGCTGCCCCACCAGCCCGATGCCGTCGACGTTGCAGGCCGCCGCGACCTCGTCGAGGTCGGTGCGTTCCAGCCACGCCACCTCGCCACACGCATCGACGTGGTCCTCACCGTTGAACAGCACCAACTCGAGGGGTGCGGTACCCAACCGTCCGGTCTGTGCCATCGCCAGCAGGGTGGCGACACCGCCGGCGTTGTCGAACGCGCCCGGGGTCGTCGCCTTGGAGTCGAGGTGGGCGCTGAGCACCAGCCGCGGTGTGCCGGTGCCGTGCCGCGCCGCGACCGTGGTGCCGTGCCCGTCGTGCACGGCTCCGGTGACCACCAGGTGCAGCTCGTCGCCGGAGCGCAGGCGGTGGCCCTGTGCGGTGCTGATGGTCGTGGACGGGAACGGCAGGTCGGGGTCCTCCAGGATCGGCTCCCAGTGGTCGGACACCGCGACGACCGCGGCCGGTGACAGCCGCTGCAGCGCGGTGCGGATGCGTTCGTGCTCGGGCAGGTCCAGGAACGGGAACACCGCGGGCATCAACTGCTCGCGGGC
>SLLJ01000370.1 GCA_007134165.1 Nitriliruptoraceae bacterium
CCGACATCAGCGCCGATCTGGCGGCCTACGGCGCGTTCATCGCCGGGTGCGGGATCGGCAACCCCGATGCGCGGGTGGCCTGCCTGGTGCTGCTCACCACCTACTACGTCAACGGCGGGTCGCTGCTGGCGCTGTCGGCGGCGCGCAGCGATCGCGGGCTCGAACCGGCCGACGGACGCACCTTCCACTTCTCCCGGGGGCTGGCCGAAGGCACGGAGACCATCGTCGTGCACGCAGCGATGGTCCTGCTACCCGCCGCGATGGCCGGGATCGCCTGGGGGTTCGCCGCCGTGGTGCTGGCCACGATCCTGCAGCGGATCGCGACGGCCGTGCGCCTGCTGCGCTGAGCCGGGGACGGCGCAACGCTCAGCGCAGCAGCGTCCGGCGTGCCGCGAGCAGGGCACGGCTGGCCGACCGCGCTCGGCCGAGCGAGACCCGCAACTCCTCGAGCGAGGCGTCAGCGAGGTCCTGGTTCCAGGTCGGGTAGGCATGGGTCGTGCGCACGATCGAGGACAGCGACGCCTTGGCCGCCATCCAGGCCACCACCTCCCCGATGGTCTCACCCGCGCGCGGACCGACGACCGTCGCGCCGACGAGGCGGCCCCTGGGGCTGCCCACCAGCGTCACGAAACCCTCGGTGCGGGCGGCGGTCACGGCCCGGTCCAGGCTCGCATGCTCCGCGGTGCGCACCCGCACCTCGTCGCCGAAGCGCTCGCGAGCCTCGGCGACGCTCAGCCCCACCCGCGCCACCTCGGGATCGGTGAAGGTCACCCACGGGATGCGTTCGTGGTCCACCCGCCGCCGAAGCCCGAAGACGGCGTTCTGTACGACGGTGGCGCCGTGGGCGCCGGCCGTGTGGGTGAACGGCAGCAGCATGGTGGCGTCCCCGCCCGCGTAGATGCGGGGATTGGAGGTGCGCAGCCGCTCGTCGACCTCGACCGCGCCCCGCGAGGTGACCCGCACGCGCGCCTCGCGCAGTCCGAGCCCGTCCAGCGACGGACGGCGTCCGACCGCGACCAGCAGCCGATCGAAACCCACGGTCTGCTCGTGGCCGTCCTCGTCGACCACCAACCGGTGGGCCCGCGCGTCCGGCTCAACGCGCACCGCCCGCGCCGAGGTGCGAACCTCGATGCCGTCCGCACGCAGGGAGGAGGTCACGACCTCTGCGGCGCGTGGCTCCTCACGGGGCAGCAGCTGCGGCGCCATCTCCACGACGGTCACCCGTGACCCCAGCCGAGCGAACGCCTGCCCGAGCTCGACCCCGATCGGTCCGCCACCGAGCACCACCAGCCGGCCGGGCAGCCCGGTGAGGTCCCACAGCGTGTCCGAGGTCAGCGGCTGTGCCTCCTCCAGCCCGGGGATCGGCGGCAGCACCGGGTCGGCGCCGGTGGCGATCATCGCGTGGCGGAAGCGCACCGTGCGCCCCCCGACCTCGATCCGGTCGGGACCGGTGAACCGACCGGTGCCGGACACGACCTCGACGCCCTCACGCCCGAGGCGTTCCGCCGAGTCGTGGGGCGCGATGGTGGCGATCGAGGCGCGCACGTGGGCCATCGCCGCTGCGAAGTCGACCCGCACCTCACCGACCTCCACCCCGAGCTCGGCGCCGGTCCGGGCCTGTTGGGCGCGTTCGGCCACCGTCAGCAGCGCCTTGGAGGGCACACAGCCCGTCCACAGGCAGTCCCCGCCCGTCCGGTCGCGTTCGACGAGCAGGGTGCGGGCGCCCTGACCCGCAGCACCGACCGCGGCGGTGAGCCCGGCCGTTCCACCACCGAGCACGACGAGATCCTGGACCGCCACCTCGACTCCTTCATCGACGCTTCACGGATGCTTCAGGGACCTTCATGGATCGGCGCCGGGCGGTTGGGTGCCCGACGCCGCGGTGCGTTCTCACTCCGAGCCAACCCCGTTGCCCAGCCACCGATTCCGTCGCCCGGTCCTCGCGGACCGCCAACAGGTCGACCAAAGGCAGGGCCGTAGCGTCTGAACCGAGCTGCGCACGACACGGTGCACGTTCGGATCGCGAGGTGGGCACCATGACCAATCCTTCTGTCCCGCCCTCGGTGGCGACCGGGGACTCCGGGGTGCGCCGCGGCGCTCGCTGGGTGGTCGTCGCCCTCATCGGCGCCCTCGGCGGTTTCGCGGCCGGGATGGTCAGCGGCGGATCCCAGTCGGCCGGCGATGCGGGGTCGGCCACCGCTGCGCTCACGCAGGACCCGTCCGCCGAGTCCGCGGCCAGCGAGGATCCCGCGATCGGGAAGCCGGCCACCGACGACGAAGCGGGCGACCCCGCGGTCGAGGACACACCGGCCGGTGGGGCCGCAGGTCCGGGCGCCGCCGGCACCTCGACGACCGTCGCCGCCGAGGTGGCACGCACCGTCGGTCCGGCGGTGGTACGCGTCGATGCCCGGGCCTCCGACGGTGCGGGTGCCGGCTCGGCGGTGCTGTACGACGCCGACGGACTGCTGGTGACCAACGAGCACGTGATCGCCGACGCCGCCGAGGTGTCGGTCACCCTGCCCGACGGCAGCGAGCACCCCGCCGAGGTCGTCGGCTCCCATCCCCCGGCGGACCTGGCGCTGCTGCGCATCTCCGACGAGTCGCTGCCCGCCCCCCGCTGGGCCGCCTCCGACCACGACCTGGTCGTCGGCGAACCGGTGGTCGCCATCGGATCGCCGTTCGGGCTCGACGGCTCGGTGTCGCTGGGCATCGTCAGCGCGCTGGGACGCACCGTGCCGGTCGACGCCGTCCAGCCCCTGGTGGGCATGGTCCAGACCGACGCCGCGATCAACCCGGGCAACTCCGGCGGCGCGCTGGTGGACGCCTCCGGGCAGGTCGTGGGCATCAACACCGCCATCGTCTCGACCAGTGGCAGCAGCGCGGGCGTGGGCTTCGCCGTTCCGGTGGCCACGGTCCGCTCGGTCGTCGAGCAGCTCCTCGAGGACGGCGAGGTCCGCCAGGCATCCCTCGCGATCGCCGGGCGAACCGCGACCGCCGAGGTCGCCGGCGACTACGGACTCGACGCCGACCGAGGGGTGCTGATCGTCGACGTGCAGCCCGACGGCCCCGCCGACCTCGCAGGGCTGCGTCCCGGCGACCTCGTGACCGCGATCGACGACGAGCCCGTGACCACGCTCGGCGAGCTCGTGGCGACCATCCGCCTGCACCGACCCGGCGACGACGTCGAAGTCGAGCGCTGGCGCGACGGCGAGCCCCGCGTGCTCGAGGTCACGCTTGGCGATGCCGCCGAGGCACAGGGGACCGGCTGAGTCTCCTCCGGCGGGCGCTGGTGCGACGGCACGCCGAGGTGGCACCAGTCGCCGGCAGCGCCCCGCGGTGTGCGCGCTCACGCGCGAGGGGCGGAACGGTCAGATGCGAGGAGCGTGGGGAACCATCGGCATGCCGTGCAGGCGCTGGGCCAGCGCCTCGCGGAACCGGCGCACGGCGATCTCGATGACGTGGTCGTGCCCCCACACCAGTAGCGGCCGGCAGAACCGGGCCGCCGCCCGCATCGCCGGCTTGCGCATCTCCACGTCCCACCGGATCCTGAGCTCACACCCGGCCGGATGGTCATCGAGCCACACCTGCGCATCACCGTCGAGGTCGCCGCGCAGCCGGGCCCGGATGTTGCGCCCTGGATCGACGTCGTCGACGTGGATGCTGACGTGGAAGGTGTAGGGGATCGGGGGCACGACCAGCCCAC
>SLLJ01000279.1 GCA_007134165.1 Nitriliruptoraceae bacterium
ACTGTTCGATCCGGTAGCCGGTGATGGCCAGGCCGCCGTCGTCGTTGGGGGTCTGCCAGGTGAGGGTGACCTGGGTGTCGCCGGGGGTGGCGGTGAGGTCGGTGGGGGAGGAGGGTGCGCGTCTGGGGGTGACCGCTGCGGTCCGTCCGGAGCTGGGCGAGGTTCCCTGCTCGTTGGTTGCGGTCAGGCTGAAGGTGTGGGCCGTCCCGACCTGCAGTCCGGTGACGGTGCAGGTCATCGGAGGTGGGTCGTCACCCGTCGCGACGCTGGTGCAGCCTGCACCGCCGGGGGCGGCGAGCACGTCGTAGCGCTGCACCCGGCTTGCGCCGGCGGATTGCGGAGCGGCCCACGACACCACCACCGTGCCGTCGGGATGGTCGGGGACCTCGGCGACCTCGACATTGCGTGGAGCGGAGGGGGCCCCTGGCGCGCCGGGTAGGGCGGTCAGCGCCGTCGGGAGGTCGAGCAACGGCAGGCCGACGGCCGTGCCGGCGGGTCGGGTGTCGTCGATCAGGGTGGCGCTGGCTCGAAGCGCGGCGAGCAGATCGTCGGGGTCAGCCGTGGGCTGCGCCTCGCGCAGCAGTGCGAGCGCTCCGGCGAGGTGTGGGGCGGCTGCCGACGTCCCCGTCTTGTGGGCGTAGCGGTTGTCGAGCGACGCTGACCGGATGCTCGAGCCAGGGGCCAGGAGCAGATCCTCGTCGTTGCCGCGCACGTCGCTGTACGAGGCAATCTCGCCGTTGAGGTCCGTGGCGGCGACCGCCACGACTGGTGTCAGGCACGCGGGCGCGCCGACACGGTCGCGATTGCCCCCGTTGCCTGCCGAGGACACCGTCAGCACTCCGGCAACGCGCAGGCTCTCGGCCGCATCCACGAAAGCGTTCCAACTGCCGTTGCCGTTGCAGGTCTCCGCAGCGGACGAGCCGACGCTGAGGTTGACCGCTGCCAGGTCGTGCGTCCCGACGACATCTCGGAGGATCCACTCCAACGCGTGCACCAGGTCGCTGATGTAGGCGCCATGGCCGCCTTGGTCGAGAAGGTTGAACGTGCGGGCGACGACCAGGTCTGCGGCCGGGGCGACGCCTCGGGCGGGAGCGCCGGCGGGCGTCGCGGCCGTGTGCGCTCCGGCTGCGATGCCGGCGACGTGGATGCCGTGATCGCCGAGGGGGTGGGCCGCACCCGGACCGATCTCCTCCACGGCACCCCCACGGCAGTCGCCCGGTGTGTCCCTCGAGCCGTCCTGACCGCGGGCGAAGCAGGCCTCGGCGACCACACGGCTGGCGGTCGGGTCGTCGGGACGGGCGAAGAACGGGTGGCTGGCGTCGATACCGGTGTCGATGATCGCGATCGCCTGACCTGCGCCGGTGACCGGCAGACCGGCGAACGACGGAGCCGGGACGGCCGCGCCGACCACGGGCAGGCTTTGGTCGAGCAGTGGGCGAACCGTCTCGTCGGCGGCAACGTTTCGCACCCCAGGCAGTCCGGCGAGCGCGTCGAGATCCTCGGGCGCGACGGACAGGCCGAGGTAGGGCACCAAGGCGAACTCGGTGGTCACCTCACCGTCCAGCGCGAACGCTCCGCGGCCGACCTGGTGGCGGACGAGGTTGATGATCCGCTCCTGCAGCCCGGCGGCGGGGGCCGTCAGCAGCCCCGGGGGGACGAAACCGACGTCCAGTTCGACGATGACGGGCACGCGCGCGTCGACGTCGTCGGCTGCAGCGGCACTGGCTACCGGTAGGGCACCAAGCAGTCCCAGGGCGATGGACCCGAGCAGGACGAGCAGTCCGATGGCGCTGAGGTTGGCCGTGAAGCCCTCGTCGCGTTTCGCCACGCGTTCTCCGAGTCGCTCGAGAGTGCGCGTCACCGCGGCCACCGTCTGACGGACGGTTGGCCGAAGCCAACGCTGGCCGGACGTCGCGCACCGTGACGAGTATACACTCTGAGTGACCGTTTTCAACAGGTTGATGAGCCGACACCCTGGCCGATGGGGCGACGAGGCTCGTTGCAGGATTCGGTACCGCGCTAGGCTGAGCAACAGCGAGCGGGACGACTCCAGCAGCGGGTTCCGCCGACCGAAATGGAAGCCTGCGGACCCCAACCCCAGACGCGCCACCACCGTGACGACCTCCGAGAGGTAGACGTGTTCGGAGACGGGTTCGACCGCGTTCTCTCGGCGGCACGTCGCGGTGACGAGTCGGCTTGGACGCGGTTCTACCTCGACCTGGCCCCGGTCATCACCGGCTACCTACGTGGTCAGGGGTGCCCGAGCGCTGAGGACGTCACCTCGGAGACGATGCTGCAGGTCGTGCGCGACCTGGACCGTTTCTCCGGGGGGGAATCGGCGTTCCGCTCGTGGGTGTTCGCCATCGCCCACCACCGTATGGTCGATGCGACCCGGAGTGGTCGTGCGCGGCCCTCCGATCCGGCCGATCCCAAGGATCTCGAAGATGCGCTACCGGGCGAGGGCTTCGAGGAGCTGGCGATCGCGGAGTTGAGCGCCAGCGAACTCGATCCCCTGCTCGACGGTGCCACGCCCGATCAGCGCGATGTGTTGCTGCTGCGGTATGTGGCGGATCTGACGTTGCACGAGGTCGCCGACGTGCTCGACAAGCGCTACGACGCCGTCAAGGCACTGCACCGTCGGGGGCTGGACGCGCTCAGGGCGCACATCGCACGTGAGCAGGGCCGGCCGGTGTCCCCCCGGAAGGCACGAGACACGCTGACCACGTCAGGATGAGCACACCGATTGATCCGCGCGACGACGGACCGATCGAGGACGGGCTCCGAGCGCACCTCTGGCGCCTGCGCGCACGGTTGGTGACCCCACCCGAGGAGGCACGCGTCGCCGCCGACCTCGACCGGTTGCACCGGGCTGCCCTCGAGCACGCCCACCTCCCCACGTCGGGCCGCGAGGCTGCTGATCCCTCAGCGGTGAACGAGCCGAACGTGGTGTGGATGAGGGTCGGACCGTTCGCGGCGGCCCTGCTGCTCGTGGCTGCCGTCGGCGGGGGGCTGGCTGCGGTCGGCGGCTGGCTGGCTGGCGGCCTTGACCCGATGCCCGAACCGGTCAGCGCCGATGCCTCGGCGGTACCGGCCGGGACGGTTCCAGGTGCCGAGGCGCCGTCGGATGCCGATGCGCCCGGGGCATCGGGCCCGCCGCACGATGACCTCGAAGGCGTGGGCCGTGGGTCCGATGACAACGGGGAGTTGGGTGGAGCCTCCGCAGGCGGACGTTCCGCAGTCGGCGGTGATGGTTGGGCAGGAGACCCGAACAACTCGGCGGCTACGGACCCAGACGCGGCGAGGAGCGAGTCTGGAGCCGACAGGGAGCCGCCGACCGGAGCGGGCGACGCCGACGAGGCGGTGGCACCCACGGATGGGGATGCCGACGAGACCGGCGCCCAAGACCCCCGGTCGCCGAATCGACCGGACGAACGGCCGGACGGCCAAGAGATCACCGCTGCGCCGGATCCGGGAGAAATCGATGGGTTCGGTGGCGATCGGCCCTGCCCCGGTGGCAGCGCCGACGAGGACTGCCTCGCCGATCGGGATCCTGGCGCCGTCGATGATGATCGGGTGGGGCTGGAGCCCGCGCAGCCCGAATCGCCATCCCAGGTCACGACCCCCACCGGGTAGGTCGACGGGCGCGGCCATCTCCCGTGAGCTCGCGCGCGTGGTCGCGAACACGTCGCGGGGGCACGGTC
>SLLJ01000267.1 GCA_007134165.1 Nitriliruptoraceae bacterium
GGATCTCGCGTGAGGACCTGCTGCTGCCGCTGGTCAAGGGCTACTGCTCGGAGAAGGCCTACGAGCTACTCGGCTCCATGAGCCTGCAGACCTTCGGCGGCTCGGGCTTCACCCAGGACTACCCCATCGAGCAGTACATCCGCGACGCCAAGATCGACACCCTCTACGAGGGCACGACCGCGATCCAGGCGCTGGACCTGCTGTTCCGCAAGATCGTGCGCGACCAGGGTGCGACGCTGACCTGGCTGGCCGATCTGGTCCGCAGCTTCGTCAAGGGGGGCGCGGACGCGGATCCGTTCGCGGCCGAGCGCGGGATGCTGGGCACCGCCCTCGAGGAGACGCAGGGCCACCTCGGCGTGCTGATCACCCACGCGATGGCCTCGATGGACGAGTCCAAGCGCACCGAGATCTACAAGACCGGGCTGCACTCGACCGACTTCCTGCACTCGCTGGCGGAAGTCACCATCGCCTGGCTGCTGCTGCGCCAGGCCGAGATCGCCCAGGACAAGCTGGATGCGGGCGTGGCCGGCCGTGACGAGGAGTTCTACACCGGCAAGGTCGCTGCGGCCCGCTGGTTCGCCTCCCACACCCTGCCCAAGGTCGCGCTGCGCAAGTCGCTGGCCGAGCAGGAGAACGGCTGGGTCATGGACCTTCCCGCCGAGGCCTTCTGATCGCTGCACGCCACCCGGCACCCTGACGGCCCGCCCCCGTGGCGGGCCGTCGCCGTGTCCGCCGACCCCACCGAGGGTGCCGGTACCGTTGGAGGGTCGACCTGCGCTCCATGATCGAAGGCTCCCCGATGGCCGCAGCCTCCAAGCAGGCCCGCTCGCGCTCCAAGCAGGCCCGCTCGCGCTCCAAGGCCGCCGCGCGCGCCCGGCCCCCGAAGCGCCGGCGCTGGCGCCGCTGGTTGCTGGGGCTACTGGTCCTACCGGCGCTCGCGCTGGCTGCCGTCGGGCTGCTCGCCTTCTACCTCGTGTTCTCCACCGTGCCGCTGCCCAGCGACATCGCGGCGGACTCCTCACTGGTATTCGACCTCGACGGCAACGAGGTCGGCGCACTGGCCTCCGAGCTCACCCGCGCGGACATCGAACTGTCCACCCTGCCCCCGCACGTGTCGCAGGCCGTCCTCGCCGCCGAGGACCGCGGCTTCTTCGAGCACCGGGGCATCTCGCTGCCCGCGATCGCCCGGGCGCTGTTCACCAACGTACGGGCCGGATCGGTTCAGCAGGGCGGGTCCACGATCACCCAGCAGTACATCAAGAACGCCGCGCTCACCCCCGAACAGACCTACACGCGCAAGGTCGAGGAGGCGGCGCTGGCGATCAAGCTCGAGCAGCGCTTCACCAAGGACGAGATCCTCGGCTTCTACCTCAACACGATCTACTGGGGTCGGGGCACCTACGGCATCGAGGCCGCCGCGCAGGCCTTCTTCAACGTCCCCGCTGCCGAACTCAACGTCAATCAGGCCGCGACCCTGGCCGGGATCATCGCCGCGCCCGAGGCCTTCGACCCGCTGGACAACCCCGAGGGCGCCGAGGGCCGCCGCCGCTACACGCTGGGCGGCATGCTCGAGATGGGCACGATCACCCAGGCTGAGCACGACGGGTTGATCGCCCAGGGACTGCCCGAGGTCGCCGAGCGCTCCGCGCTCGAGCGTGGCCCCAACGCGTACTACCTCGATGCCGTGCGCCGCGAGCTCTCCGCCCGCCCCGAGTTTGCGCAGGGCGAGCTGTTCCGGGGGCTGCGCGTGCACACCAACCTCGACCAGCGGATGCAGGCCGCGGCCCAGGACGTGCTCCGCCGCACGGTCGCCGAGGGCCCCACCGACACCGGCGCAATCGTGACCGTCGACCCGCTGACCGGCGGGGTGCTCGCCCTGGTCGGTGGACCCGACGTGGTGGAGCAACCCTTCGACACCGCCACCCGGTCGGTGCGCCAGGTCGGCTCGACCTTCAAGGCCTTCACGCTGCAGGCCTTCCTCGAGGCCGGACTCTCGCCCGACTCGCGCTTCGACGCCCCGGGCGAACTCGAGCTCGGCAACGACACGATCCGCAACTTCGGAGGCAGCGCCTTCGGCCAGCAGACGGTCCGCCAGGCCACGGCCTCCTCGACCAACACCGTCTACGTGCAGATGCAGGAGGAGGTCGGCCGAGCAACGGTGGCGGCTGCCGCGGTTGCCGCCGGCCTGCCCGACTCCAAGGGCGCGGAGGTGTTCGGCACGGAACGCGAGCCGGGCGCCACCATGCGCGACGATCTGCCCGGACTGACCCTGGGCCAGGACGGATTCAGCCCGCTGGAAATGGCCAGCGCGTATGGCACCTACGCCGCCGAGGGCTACCGCGTACGGCCCCGGCTGGTGCTGCGCATCGAGGACCGTGACGGGCGCGTGATCTTCGAGCCCGGCCCGCGCGATGCCGAGGCCGTGGACGTCGAGGTGGCCCGCGGCGTGACCGACCTGCTCGTCGGGGTCGTCCGCGAGGGCAGCGGCCAGGCCGCCGCGCTCGACGACCGTCCGGTGGCCGGCAAGACCGGCACCACCAACGACGCCCGCGACGTGTGGTTCGTGGGCTACGTGCCCCAGTTGGCCACCACCGTGTGGCTCGGCAACCTCGACAACTCCCCGATCGAGGCGGAGAATGCCACCGGCGGTGGGCTGGCCGCCCCGGTGTGGCGCGAGTACATGAGCACCGCGGTCGAGGGGCTCGAGGTACTCGGGTTCACCGCGCCGGACCTCGGCGATCTCGAGGGCATCGACGAGGAGCCCGAGGCCTGCCCGCCCGGCTACGAGTTCGCCGACCCGCCCGCCGAGGTCGACGAGGACGGCTTCTTCCCCGACATCCTCACCGACATCACCGACGATCAGGGACGGCCCTGCGTCGAGATCAAGCCCGACCCTGAACCCGAGTGCCCGGCCGGCTTCACGTTCGCGGACCCGCCGCCGGCCGACGCCGACCCCATGCCCGAGGTGCTCGACGACATCGTCGATGCCGATGGGCGCCCCTGCGTCGAAGTGGACCCGCAGCCCGAACCCGAACCCGAGCCGGAACCCGAGCCAGAGCCCGAGCCCGAGCCAGAGCCCGAACCGGAGCCGGAGCCGGAACCCGAGCCAGAGCCCGAACCAGAGCCCGACGACGACGCCGAGCCGGCCGGGGGATCGATCACGCCCCCGGACGACGACGCACCGGACGACGGCGACCAGGGGTAGGCGCGGGCGTCAGGCGATCGCGCCCGCCTCACGCAACGCCGCGATCTGCGCCGGGTCGTAGCCGGCTTCGTCGAGCACCTCGTCGGTGTGGGCGCCGTAACCGGGCGCGCCGCGCTGCACCCCGCCGGGCGTACGCGAGAAGCGGGGGGCGGGTGCGGGCTGCTGACGGCCGTCGACCTCGACGAAGGCATCCCGCGCGCGGTGGTGAGGGTGGTCGGGCGCCTCGGCGAGGTCGAGCACCGGCGCGACGCAGGCATCCGAATCGGCGAAGTGCTCGGCCCACTCGTCGCGGCTGCGGGTCGCGATCACCTCGGCGAGGCGGCGGCGCTGCTCGGGCCAGGTGGCCGGGTCGAGCTGGGCGCCGGGGTCGAGGTCGAGTCCGAGCCGACTGATCAGCTCGGCATAGAACTCGGGCTCGAGCGCGCCGATGGCCAGAAAGCGCCCGTCGGCGCAGCGGTAGGTGTCGTAGAACGGGGCTCCGCCGTCCAGCAGGTTCGATTCCCGCGTGGTCGTCCACGCCCCGAGGCCGAGCAGCCCGTGCAGGAACGCGGTCTGCGAAGCCGCGCCGTCGACCATCGCGACATCCACGACCTGGCCCTCACCGGACCGGGAACGCTCGAGCAGGGCAGCGAGCACCCCGATCGCGAGGAACGTGCCCCCGCCCCCGAAGTCGGCGAGGTAGTTGATGGGCGGCGGCGGGGGGGTGTCGGCCCGCCCCACCGGGTGCAGCGCCCCGGCAACCGCGGCGTAGTCGAGGTCGTGGCCGGCGCGCGGTGCCAGCGGGCCCTGCTGACCCCAGCCGGTCATCCGCGCGTAGATGAGCGCAGGGTTGTCGGCGCGCAGCACCTCGGGTCCGACCCCGAGCCGCTCGGCGACCCCGGGCCGGAAACCCTCAACCAGCACGTCAGCGCGCGTGACCAATCGGCGGACCACCGCCACGCCCGCCTCGGCCTTGAGGTCCACCCCGATCGAGCGGCGGTTGCGTGACAGCCCCACCATCATCGCCTCCATGCCCGGCCCGCGGGTGACCGAAGCCGTCCGGTCCACTCGCACCACCTCGGCTCCGAGGTCGGCGAGCAGCATCACCCCGTATGGCGCCGGCCCGATCGCCGCGAGCTCGAGGACGCGGATGCCGGTCAGCGGGCCGGTCAGCGGGCCGGTCATGGCGTGCTCCTCGTGCTCGGCGTACTCCTGGGACGTCTGGCGGTCAGCGCTGCCGCAGGTCGACCAGCGGGTCGGTCGCGTCGGGGTCGTCCAGGAGCGCCCACAGCCTGGCGGAGACGTCGTCGGCATCGGCGAGCCGCCCTTCGGCGTGGAGGCTGCGGAAGCGCTCGACGCGGGGGAAGTCGTGCGCGTCGGTGTCCCGGATCAGCGCCTGCATGCCGGTGGCCACCACCCCCGGCGCAACCGCCAGCACCCGCACCCCGCCCCGTTCGGCCTGCTCGGCCGCGACCGTGGACACCCAGCGTTCCACCGCCGCCTTGGCCGCGCCGTAGGTCGCCCACCCCGGGTAGTCGGTGCGGGCGGCCCCCGAAGACAGCACGACGAGCTCTCGCCGCACGTCGAGGTCGCGCACCGCGGCCAGGAAACGGTGGGCGAGCACCAGCGGGCAGGCGGCGTCGAGCAGCACGTTGGCGGCCTGCGCGTCGTGGTCGACCTCGCCCTGGAACCCGATCGGGGCCAGCGTGCCGGCGGCGTGCACGAAGGTCACCCGCGTCCAGTCGTCGGCGTGCACGAGCCGGTCAAACTCGTCGCCGAGCGCGCTCCAGGCGGCCGGGTCGGCGAGGTCGGTGGCATGGTGCACCACGCCGGGTAGGTCGGGATCGGTGCGGCTCACACCCACCCGGTAGCAGTCGTCGGGTGCGGCGGCGAGCACGGCCCGGCCGATGCCGGCCGAGCCTCCGGTGACGATCAGCAGGTGGCTCATGGCCGGGCAGCCTACTGCCGCGACCCGGGGGCGCCCGGCTCGACGAGCAGCCCTGGGTCGACGAGCAGCCCCGGGTTGAGCACCGCGGACGGGTCCAGCGCCGCCTTGGCCGCCACCAGCGCCCGGGCGAAGGGCTCGGGTCGCTGCCGGTCGTACCACGCGCGGTGGTCGCGACCGACCGCGTGGTGGTGGGTGATGGTGGCGCCGGCGGCGTCGATGGCCTCGCTGACCGCGACCTTGATCTCGTCCCAGGCCGCCACCTGCGCCCGCCCGCGCGCGACGCGTTCGCCCACCTCCGGCGAGATCGGCCGCCGGCGTGCCGGCAGCGGTCCGGGGGCGATCACGGTCAGGTAGGGCGCGACGCCGTCGGGGTAGGCATGCGTGGTGCGTACCGCCACCATCGCGCCTCCGCAGACCTCGCGGGCGGCGCGGGCCGCGGTGTCGCGCAGCGTGGCGATGAGTTCGCCGGCCCGCTCCCAACTGGTGGCGGTCTCGAAGGTCTCCACGACCGCGCCGAGCCGGATCAGCCCATCGCGCAGGTAGGGGCCCTGCAGGAACGCGCGCCGCCAGGCGCCCGCGCCCCCCTCGGCGGTGCCGGTGGCGTCCCCGCCACGCAGGTGCGGGCCGTCCACCACCTCGGCGTCGTTGTCACGAAGCAACGTCAACGCCCGGTCCATGATCCCGTCCAACGGCGCCTCGACCGCCTCGAAGCCCAGCACCAGCACCGTGTCGCTGCCGTCGGCCGGTCCGGCACCGGACAGGGCCGCCTCCACCGGGTCGAGCAGCCGGCAGTTGGCGGGACGCAGCCCGTCCTGCACCAGCGCCCGCACGGCGGCCAGCCCCGCGTCGAACGAAGCCAGGCGCAGCGTCGCCTGTGCGCGTGCCCGGGGGCGGGGCTGCACCCGCATCCAGGCCTCGGTGATGACCCCGAGCACTCCCTCGCTGCCCAGCAGCAGCCGGTCGGGCGAGGGACCGGCCCCCGAGCCGGGCAATCGGCGCGAGGACCACCACCCGGTCGGGGTGCAGGCGGTGATCGCGGCCGTGAGGTCGTCGATGTGGGTCGGTCCGGTCGCGAAGTGCCCACCGGCGCGGGTGGCGAGCCAGCCGCCGAGCGTCGAGAACTCCCACGACTGCGGGAAGTGGCGCAGCGTCAAGCCGTGCGCTCGCAGCTGCGCCTCGATCTGCGGTCCGAGCGCCCCGGCCTGGATGCGGGCGGTCCTCGACACCGGCTCGACCTCGAGCACCCGGTCGAGGTGGCCGAGGTCGAGGCTGAGGCACGGCTCGGCGCTCGGGGTCACCCCACCGACCACCGAGGACCCCCCACCCCACGGGACGACCACGAGGCCGACCTGCGTGGCGTGGTCGAGGACCGCTTCGACCTCGGCCGGACTGCGGGGGCGCACCACGAGGTCGGGCACGCGGGGCACGTCGCCATGCAGCGCCCGGGCCACGTCCCGGAAGGCGTTGCCGTGCCCGTGCCAGAGCCGGTCGACGGGGTCCCGGCTGGCGGGGACGTCGAGGTGGTCGGGCAGCCGCACGCGCGGCTCGCTCAGCGCGACCGCGGCCGGGTCCACCGGGTCGAGCGCCCCGGGCGGCGGGAGTCCGAAGCGCTGGGTGAGCAGCGCTGCGAGCCCGTCGAGCGCATCGGCACCCAGCGCCTGCTCGCGGTGGCCCCACCCCCACCAACTGCGTCCACCGGTGGGGTCCTGGCGGCGGTCCGGGGCGCTCATGGGAAGGCCTCCTGGGGGGCCGGTGGCGCTGCCGTCGGCAGCAGCGGCAGGACGAGTTCGGTATAGCGATCCGGGGCCTGCTCGGGGAAGCCGTGGCCGAGCCCGGCGAGCACCACCAGACGCGCGCCGGGGATGCCCCGGGCGAGCGCGACCGCCTGGTGGGGGCGGCACACCACGTCGCGTCCACCGGCGAGCACGAGCGTCGGGCAGCGGATCCGGCCAAGCCGGGCGCGCGCGTCGTGGGTGGCGGCCACCCCGCTCAGCGCGAGGTGCCGGGCGACGAGTTCTGCGGGCGGCACCGTACCGGCGAGCAGCGCCGGGGCCGCCCGCCTGAGTGCCCGGGCCTCGGCCAGCAGCCGCAGCCGCGCACCGCCGGTCGCCGAGGTCGCGACCGCATCGCGGGCGAAGACCTCGAACCGACCGGTGCGCAGCTGCCACGCCCAGCGCGCCAGCGCTCGGCGCAGGTGCGCGTCGGCCTGCGGTGCGGTGGCGGACAGGACCATCCCCGCGACCAGTTCTGGGGCGTCGGCCGCGAGGTGCTGGGCGACCATCGCCCCCATCGAGTGGGCCAGCAGCCAGGCCGGGGCGTGGTCGTGGGTGCGCAGCACGTGGGCCACGTCGCGCGCGAGCTCGAGGGTGGTGGTCGTGGGCTGGACCGGGTGGCGGTAGGAGACCACCAGGCCGCGGTAGTGGCGCATGGGCAGCGGAACCGCGTCGATCAGCGACTCGGCCTCGGGCCGGGACACCGGCGCCAGGCCGTCGGAGAGTCCGGGCAGCAGCACGACCGGTGGTCCGGTTCCATCACCGGTGTGCAGCACCGGTACCCGACCGCCCGGCACCGCCGTCCACGACCGGGCCATCCGGACTCCTCCGTCGCCTCGCGCGGGGGTCAGCCGGGCAGCGGGAAACCGCTCGACGCGCCGCTGAGCCCACCATCGACCGGCACGATCGTGCCGGTGATCCACGACGCCGCGTCCGACAGCAGGAACACCACCGCCCGGGCCACGTCCTCGGGTTCGCCGAGCCGCTGCAGCGGATGCGCCCGGCCGATCGCGTCGGGGTCATGGCTCCACAGCAGCTGCGAGAAGCGGGTGCGCACGATCGCGGGCGCGACCGCGTTGACCCGCACCCCCGGCGCAAGCTCGTGGGCGAGCTGCCGGGTCAGGTGGTGCAGGGCAGCCTTGGAGACGTTGTAGGCCCCGAACACCGGCGAGGGGGCCAGCCCTCCGACCGATCCGATCGAGACGATCGCGCCGCCGCGCTCCCGCATCGCGGCGTGCCAGGCGGCCCGCGACCACACCAGCGGGGCGCGCAGGTTGACGTCCCAGGTGCGATCCACCGCGCCGAGGTCGACCTCGGTGATCAGCCCCGCAGCCGGATTTGTCCCGGCGTTGTTGACCAGCAGGTCCAGACCACCGAAGTACTCGACGGCACGGGCGGTGGCGGCATGCGCGTGCGCCTCGTCGACGACGTTGCCGACCACCGGCAGCACCCGCTCGCCGAACTCCTCGGCCAGCGGCTGGAGCGTCTCGGGCTTGCGCCCGGTGACCACGACCCCGCGCACGTCCGCGGCGAGCAGTTCGCGCACGACCGCCGCGCCGATCCCGCGGCTGGCCCCGGTGACCACCGCGACCTTGCCGCCGAACTCGATGTGCATGCCGTGCTCCTCGCCCGGTTCACGCGTGTCCCGGTGATCGGGGGTCAGCCGGCGACGACGCCGTCGATCTGTCGGGCGAGGTCGAGGTCCTTCTGGGTGACGCCACCGGCGTCGTGGGTGCTGAGCGTGACCGTCACCCGCGAGTAGACGTTGAACAGCTCCGGGTGGTGGTCGGCGGCCTCAGCCAGCGGGGCGAGCCGGTCGATGAAGGCGATCGCGTCGAGGAAGCCGTCGAAGCGCAGCTCCCGCACGATGGCGTTGTCGCGCAGCTCCCAACCGTCGAGGTCGGTGAGCGCGCTGCGGATGGTGGTCTCGTCGAGGATGCTCATGACCGGCTTGGTACCAGCCCGCCCCCCGAACGTCAACGTCGACGTGGCGGGCCACCCGTCACGGGGCTCAGCCGCGAACCCCACATGACGCCAGCCCGAGGAGCACCCATGTCCACACTGCCGATGTTCCCCTTGGGTAACGTCCTCTTCCCGCACATGGTGCTTCCGCTGCACGTCTTCGAGCCGCGCTATCGAGCACTGGTCGACGACGTGCTCGCCGGCGACAAGCGCTTCGGGGTGCCGCTGATCACCCGCGGCCACGAGGTCGGTGGCGGCGATGAGCGCACCGACGTGGGAACCGTCGCCCAGATCCTGCGTGCGGAGCAGCTCGACGACGGCCGCTGGCTGGTCGTGGGCCTGGGAACCTCCCGCTTCCGGGTCACCCGGTGGCTGCCCGACGACCGGTATCCGATCGCCGAGGTGGAGCCGCTCGACGACGCACCCGCGGCCACCGGCGACGACCACGACCTCACGACCGCCCGCGAACGGCTGGTCGGCCCCCTGCGCCGGGTGCTCGCCATGCTCAGCGAGCTCGGCGAGGACGGCGTGCCGGCCACCCTCGAGCTCGACGACGACCCCGAGGTAGCCGGCTGGCAGACCGCGGTGCTCGCCCCGCTCAACCCCCTCGACGCCCAACGGGTGCTTGCCAGCACCGACCTCGGCGACCGGCTGGCGATGCTCGACGAGCTGCTCGAGGGCATCGAGCAACTGCTGGGCTTCCAGCTGGCGACGGGAGGACCCACCGCATCGGCAGACGATTGAGCGGAACGCGTTCTTTGTTTCCGTTCCGCTCGTGCCATACTGGCCGGACCGATCCGGGAGGCCCGTGCCATGCGCACCTCACCGTTCACCGAGGAGCACGAGCAGCTGCGAGCAGCGATCCGCCGCTTCGTGACCGACGAACTCGCGCCCCATGCCGAGGCTTGGGAACAGGCCGGCTGGATCGACGACTGGGTCTGGCCGCGCATGGGTGAACTCGGCTACCTCGGGCTGGCGGTGCCCGCCGAGTACGGCGGACAGGGCGCGGACTACTGGGCGACGGTGGTGCTGGCCGAGGAGTTGCCCCGCTGCGGCTCGGGCTCGGTGCCGATGGCCATCGGCGTGCAGACCGACATGGCCACCCCGCCGATCCTGAAGTTCGGCACCGAGGAGCAGAAGCAGGCCTACCTCGCCCCGGCCGTCAAGGGCGAGAAGATCGCCGCCATCGGCATCAGCGAGCCGGAGGCCGGTTCGGACGTGCGCGCGATCCGCACCCGGGCCCGCCGTGACGGCCGCGACTGGATCATCGACGGCGCCAAGCTCTACATCACCAACGGGTTGCGCGCCGACTTCGTCACCATGGTGGTGCGCACCGCCGCCGCCGAGTCCGACGACCCGTGGAGCGGCATCTCGCTGTTCCTGGTCGACACCGACCTGCCGGGCTTCGAGGTGGCGCGCAAGCTCGACAAGGTCGGCATGCGCGCCTCGGACACCGCACTGATCCACCTCGACGGGGTCCGGGTGCCCGGCGACGCGCTGCTCGGCGTCGAAGGTCACGGCTTCAAACAGATCATGTGGCAACTGCAGGGCGAGCGGCTCATCGGCGCGATCGGCGGGGTGGCCGCCGCCCAGTTGATGTTCGAGCGCGCCCTGGCCTACACCCGCGAACGCGAGGCCTTCGGCCGGCCCATCGCGCGCTTCCAGGCGACCCGGCACCGGCTGGTGGACATGGCCACCGACATCGAGCAGGTCCGCCAACTCGTCTACGACGCCTGTGACCGGTGGAACCGCGGCGAGTACGCGGTCACCGAGATCGCGATGTGCAAGCTCGCCGCCGCACAGATGTCCTTCCGCGTCGCCGATGAGGCCCTGCAGTTGCACGGCGGCTACGGCTACAGCCGCGAGTTCCCCGTCGAGCGGGCCTGGCGCGACGCCCGGCTCGCGCGCGTCGGGGGTGGCTCCGACGAGGTGCAGCGCGAGATCATCTCCAAGCTCCTCGGGCTGTAGGCACCCCACCGCGCCGCCCGCACCCAGGAATTCGCCGACGAGGACCGCCATGAGCACGCTGGATCTCTCCCCCACCCTCAGCGCCGAGACCTCGGCCCGGCCACTGTTCGGCCCAGAACACGAAGAATTGCGCGCCAGCGCCCGGCAGTTCGTCGAACGCGAGATCCTCCCCCACATCGAGCAGTGGGAGCGCGAGGAGGACTTCCCGCGCGAGATGTTCGCGGCCGTCGGCGAGGCCGGCTTCCTCGGGCTGAAGTTCGGCCCGGAGGTCGGCGGCTCGGGCCCCGACCTGCTGGCCCAGGCGGTGTGGATCGAGGAGTTGGCACGCTGCCTGTCGGGAGGGCTGGCCGCCGATCTCGGCGCCACCACCGACCTCGCTGCGCTGTACGTCGACCGCAGCGGCAGCGAAGACCTGCGCCAGCGGCTGCTTCCGCCCACCCTGCGCGGCGAGCAGATCGGCGCGCTCGCGATCACCGAACCCGAGGCCGGCAGTGATGTCGCCTCGCTGACCACCCGCGCGGTGCGCGACGGCGACGACTGGCTGCTGACCGGCCAGAAGGTGTTCATCACCAATGGCGCGTGGTGCGACTGGGCGGTGATCGCCGCCAAGGTGTCGGTGGCCGACGGAGCCCCTGGCGAGGACGACCACGCCCGCATCACGCTGTTCGCCATCGACGCCTCCTCCCCCGGCTTCGAGCGCCGCCGGCTGCCGATGCTGGGCTGGCGGACCTCCCACACCGGCGAGCTGACCCTGACCGGGGTGAGGGTTTCGGACGCCGACCGCATCGGCGAGATCGGCAGCGGCTTCGCCCAGATCACCCGCGCGTTCGGCTGGGAGCGCACCGTGATGGCGCTGGGTGCGGTCGCGGCCGCGCAGCGGACGCTGGAACTCGCGATCGCCTACGCCCGCGAACGTGAGGCGTTCGGGCGGCCGATCGCCTCCTTCCAGGTCTGGCGCCACCGCTTCGCCGACGCGGCCACCCGCATCGCTCTCGGCCGGGCACTGGCCTACCAGGCGCTGCGCCTGGTCGTCGCCCAGGAGGCCGGCGGCCCCGACGCTCCCGACGATCTGACCGTGCTGCGCACCGTCGCCCAGGCCAAGCTGGCCACCCAGCGCATGAGCTTCGAAGTCGCGGATGAGGCCATGCAGGTGCACGGCGGCGCCGGCTACATGATGGAGTACCCGGTGCAGCGCGCCTGGCGCGACGCTCGACTCGGACCGATCGGTGGCGGGACCGACGAGATCATGAAGGAGATCGTCGCCAAGACCTACGGCCTGTGAGACCAGCCGACCAGCCGATGCAGGTGCGCCCGATGCGCCCGGACGAGTCGGCCCGGGTCGGGGCGTTGACCCTGGCGGCCTACGATCGCTACGGCACGATCACGGGTCCCTACCGCCTGCTGCTCGCCGACCCTGCCCGCCGGCTGGCGGGCTGCACCGCACTGCTGGTCGCCGAGGTCGACGCGGAGGTGGTGGGCACCGTCACCGACGTCCGCCCGGGCGACGACGAGTGGGAGGGTCGGCCTGTCCCCGAGGGCGACTGCGGGTTCCGGGTGCTGGCGGTCGACCCCGCCGCCGAGGCCCGCGGCATCGGCCGGGCGCTGGCGGCCACCTGCCTGAACCAGGCACGTGCCGAGGGCCGGCACCGCGCGGTGATCACCTCCATGGCCTGGATGACCCGGGCCCACCACTTGTACCGACAGCTGGGCTTCGTGCGCCGCCCCGACCTCGACGTGCGCTTCCCCGGCGGTGACGGCGTGGTGTTCACCTGTGACCTCACGGCCCAGGCCCCCTCGCGCTTCTCTCCACCCGGACCGGTGCCCGACCAGCCCCCCTGGTTCGAGGACGTCTGGCAGCGCTGACGCCGGTCGGGGTATGGTCGTCGCAGACGGCCAAGGACCTGTCCGTGTGCGGTCGCTACGTGCTGGTCTCCTCACAGGAGACGCTGGTGGCCCGGTTCGGGATCGAGGAGGTGCGCACCGAGCCGCTCCCACCGCGCTACAACGTCGCGCCGTCCCTGGACGTCTACGCGGTGGTCGAGCATCAGGACCGACGCCGGCTCGGAGCACTGCGCTGGGGTTTCGTGCCACGCTGGGCGCGGGCGCTGCGCGGCAGCCCCCAGCCGATCAATGCCCGCATCGAGACGCTCACGACCTCGCGCATGTTCCAGGAGTCCGCCCGCAGACGGCGCTGCCTGCTGCCCGCCGACGGATTCTACGAGTGGCTCCAGCGCGGCGAGGGCCAATCCAAGCAGCCCTACCACCTCGCCCCTGCCGACGGTCAACCGCTGGCCTTTGCCGGGGTCTGGTCGCTGTGGCGCGACCCGCAGGGCGAACCCGAGGCCCCTGCGCTGGCGACCGCGGCAATCGTCACCACCGAGGCGCGTGGTGGACTCGAGGACATCCACCCGCGGATGCCGGTGATCCTGCCCACCGACCGGTGGACCGACTGGCTGCGTGCCGGCGACGGGGTCGACGACCTGCTCGCCGCGATCGGCGCCGCCGATCCCCCACCGCTGACGGTGACCGCGGTGTCCTCCCGGGTCAACACGGTGCGCAATGACGACCCCGAACTGCTCGAACCGGTCGACTGACCCGCGCTCCACCTCGGGCGCCATCCTCAGGCGCCGCACAACTCGGCCCGCCGCCCCCCGACCGTCGGGCAGCGCCCACCGCCCTGGCCCGGCTGCCGAACCCCCGGAAGTTCGGCAGCCGTCGCTTCCCACCCTGCCCCGGCCCCCGGCCGACCCTGCTGCTGCTGGCACTGCTGCTGCTGGCACTGCTGCTGACGGCGCCACAGTCGGCGCCGTTGCCGACCTGGCGTATGCAGCCGGACACCGGTGACCGGATGGGTACGCCGCATCCCCCACACGGGACCATGCGGCGTACGGAGACGGACACCCATGACCGCCTGGGTACGCCACATCCGCGGACAGCCGCTGCCCCCACCCCCTCCCGGCCGCCAACCGCACACCCAACCCCAGCCC